>CAYNMI010000052.1:8284-12048 GCA_964398095.1 uncultured Desulfobacca sp. | reverse complement strand
CCTTCAACTCCTTGGCCTCCCGCTCCTGGCCCCGGGCCTGGTAGATGCCCAACAACAGGCTGCCATAGAGGTCGGCCGCCTCCCCATCGCCCCGGCCCAGGGCCAGGTGCGTCAGGTCCTTGAGGGTGGCCGCCAGGCCCTCGGTATCCTGCAAACGCCGGAACTCCCCCAGGGCCTCCTGGAGGTACACATCGGCCCGCTCGTAGTCCTTCAGGTCCAGGAAGGTGCGCCCCAGGCGCTCCTGGCGCATGGCCTGGCCCCGCGGGTCCCGGGACCCCCCATCGGCCATGATCCCCTGGTAATAATAGGTTATCGCCCGGATGTAGTCTTTTTGGACCCGGGCCACGTCCCCCAGGTGGGTCAGGGTCAGGGCCAGGAGCGGCCCGGGAGGCAGCAACCGGGCCTTATCCAGGGCCTCCAGGTAGGCGGCCTGCGCCTCATTGAGGCGGCCCTGGGATTGATACGCCAGGCCCAGGTTGTTCAGGGTCTCGCACAGGGCCCCGGGGTCACCCAGTTCCCGGTTCACGGCCAGGGCTTCCTTGAAGTAACCCACCGCCTCCTTCAGGTTGCCCCGGTTCTGGGCGATGGCCCCCAGGTTATTCAGGTTGGAGGCGATGCCGGCCCGGCGGTCGATGAGACGGTTGTAGGCCAGGGCCTTCTCAAACTTTTCCTGGGCCAGGTTCCAGCGGCTCTGGCGGTAATACTGATAGCCCGCGTCATTCAGGCTGATGGCTTCCTGTTTCAGGTCCACGCCGGTCTTGGCGGGCCCGCCGCAGCCCACCACGAAAATCAGCACCCACAGCCACCTGTACCTCACGGCTATTCCTTTCCCGGTTCCGCATCCAGCCGGATGGTGTGTTCCTGGGGCCGGGGGACGTAACGGCGCAGCAGCCAGGAGCGCTGCATCGCCTTGGTCGTCGTGCCTAAGTCGTCCATGGCCGACTCCCCCTGGGTGACCAACCCCGGCAGGCCCTTGCCGGCCCGGTTCAGATTCACCAGGAAACTGTCCAGTCGCTTGGCGATGTCCGGCAGGCGGACCGCCGCGGCCTTCAAGTTCGCAGTCGTAATATTGAGATTGGCAAAAGTGGCTTCCATGGCCTTCATGGTCCTGAGCGCCTGCTCTTTAAAGGCCGGGTCGTTCATCAAGGCCCCGAGCAAACCCTTGCTCTGTTCCAGGTTGTCCACGAATTTCCGTACCTGCCTCATGGAGTCCGCGGTATCCCGGTAGAGCGAGGCGTCATTCACCAGCATCCCCATACTGCCCTTGCCGGCGTTGATCTTGGCGGTAATATCCTTCAAGGAAGTGATGATTTGGCCGAATTCACTGTTCGGCTTACTCAACCTTTCGGTAAAGGCTACCAGGTTGCTGAGAACTTTTTGCAGGTCCTGCATGCTCGGGGCCGCCTGGGCCACTATTTGAGTGATATCCAGGGGTTCCACCGAGGCTATGACGCCATCTGGGGATATGGGGGGCTTCTTGGGGGACCCGGCGGTCAGGTCCAGGCTCTTTTCCCCCAGCAAGCCCATGAAGCCGATGGTGGCATGGGAATCCTGGCGGAGGCGGTCGCTGTACTTTTTCAACACCTGGAAGGTGACCACGATATTGCCGTCGGGATTGATGATGGTCTGGAGGACGTTGCCCACCGTGACCCCGGCCAGATGGACCTCGGAGCCCGGCTTGAGGCCGCTGCCGTTCTTGAAAATGGACCGGTACTCCACGTACTCCTGAAACAGCCCTTCCTGCCGGGCCACGATCACGATCATGACCAGGAAGGCCACCAGGGAAGCCACGACAAAGATGCCGACGGTGGTTTCATATTTGCGTGCAATCATGGGGTCGTTTCCTCCTGGGGCTCCCGGTGCAAAAAGCGCAAGACTTCGGGGTGGGAGGAGTGCTGGAATTCCTCAAAGGTCCCGGCAAAGGCCCACTGGCCCGAGTGTAACAGCACCAGCCGGTCCGCCACCTGTTGCGTCAGGCGCAGATCATGCGTGACCACGATGGAGGTCACCTTCAGAACCTGCTGCAGGCGGTGGATCAAGTGGCCGATCTCATCCCCGGTGATGGGGTCCAGCCCGGAGGTGGGCTCGTCATAGATGATAATCTGCGGGTCCAGGGCCAGGCTGCGGGCCAGAGCGGCCCGGCGCTGCATGCCCCCGGACAGGGCGGTGGGGTCCAGGGGCTCCACCCCCGCCAACCCCACCTGGCCCAGTTTTTCCGCCACCCGGCGGACGATTTCGGCCTCATCCCATTCGGTGTGTTGCACCATGGGGAACGCCACGTTTTCCCCCACGGTCATGGAGTCATAGAGCGCCGAACCCTGGAAGAGGTAGCCGCTCTTCAGGCGCAGCTCCCGCCAGTCGGCGTCACTGGCAAATTCGGTAATTTCGACCCCCTCCACCTTGATGCTCCCCGCATCCGGGAAGTTCAGCCCCACCAGCATGCTGGTCAACACGGTCTTGCCGGAGCCGCTGCGCCCCAGAACCACCACGGTCTCGCCAGGATAGACCTCCAGGTCCACCCCGCTGAGCACCTGTTTGTCCTCAAAAGCTTTATGTATCCCCTTAAAGGCGATCAGGGGCAGGCCGGCCGCCGGCTTTATCCGGGCCGCCCCCTCTTCCACCTTAAGGCCAGAGGATGAGGGTGAGCTTGGTAAGGAAGACATCGGCCACCAAGATCAAGAGAATCGAGGCCACCACCGAAGTTTTGGTGGCCTGGCCCACGCCAAAGGTCCCGTGTTCGGTGTTGTAACCGTGAAAGCAAGACACCGTGCCGATGATGAGCCCAAACACGGTGGTCTTGCCGATGCCCGGCAAGACATCCCGTAAGGTCAAATACTTGATGGTCAGGGTATAATAGTAGGTAGGAGTCATGCCCACCTGGGTCACGCCGATCACCATCCCCCCCAGAATGCCGATGAGGTTGGCAGCCACGGTCAAAAGGGGCAAAACCAGGATGCAGGCCGTAATCCGGGTGACCACCAGGTATTTCATGGGGTTGACCGCGGAGACGGTGAGGGCGTCGATCTGGTGGGTGACCCGCATGGAGCCCAGTTCCGCGCCCATACCCGCCCCGCCCCGGGAGGCCAACATGATCCCGGCCAGGAGGGGACCCAGGCCCCGCACAAAGGTGAAGGCCACACTGGTGGCGATGTAGTTGGCGGCCCCGAACAGTTTCAAGACGTTGAGGCCCTGCATGGCCAGAACCAGTCCCACCGCAAAGGAGGCCACCGCCACCAGGAAGAAGGACCTCACCCCCAGGTGGTACATCTGGGCGATAACCTCCCGGACAAACCAGGGCGGGTGGCGCAGGCTGCGGCAGCCATCCATCCAAAAGAGGAACAACTCCCCCATGTAATCGATGAAGGCCATCGTTTGATGGCCGGCCCGGTAAAACAAGCCCTCTTTCACCAGCCTCGCTCCATAAATTCACCACCGATAGGAAAGAGACCTGCGGACCAACCTGAACCCGGATGCCGCGCCTCGGGTTACAACTCCTTAAAACTACCTGAAAATCAGGCCAGTGTCAAGGAGAAAGCCCCTCCCCCGCCCCTTATCCCCTCATTCTCAGCCCCGGCATGATGGGTCACAATTTCGTAATAGTTTGTTATCATTTTGTTGCCGAATATACGAAAATGGCATATATTGGTTCAGATGAATTTTCGTTCGACCACATCAATGCCTTACCCAAAATTACGTGGGTGCCGTTAAAGAGAAGCCTATGGAAGACCTGAACCTCCTCTTTGCCATTACCGAAACCATGAGCG
>CAYNMI010000052.1:0-8184 GCA_964398095.1 uncultured Desulfobacca sp. | reverse complement strand
GAGAAGCCTATGGAAGACCTGAACCTCCTCTTTGCCATTACCGAAACCATGAGCGCCCTGGGCCCCCTGCCCCGGGCCCTGCAGCAGGTGCTTCAAATCATGGCCCAGAGTATGGGCATGCGCCGGGGCACCGTCAGCATCCTTAACCCGGATACCTCGGAACTGCAAATCGAAGTGGCCCACGGCCTCACCGCCGAAGCCCGCCGCCGCGGCCGCTACAAACTGGGTGAAGGCATCACCGGCCGGGTGGTGGAAACCGGCGAACCCGCGGTGGTCCCCCGGGTGAGCCAGGAACCCCTCTTTTTAAACCGCACCCGCTCCCGGGGCGCCCGGGAGAAGGATGAACTCTCCTTCCTGTGCGTGCCCATCAAAATCAACTACAAGACCATCGGGGCCCTGTCCGTGGACAAGCTCCACCGGGACCTGGACCTGGACCGGGACCTGCGCCTCCTCACCATCATCGCCTCCATCATCGCCCAGACCGTCAACAACCTCCTGCTCATCGACCAGGAAAAGGAGCGCCTCCAGAACGAAAACCTGAAGCTCAAGGGCCAACTCCAGGAGCGCTACCAGGTGGGGAATATCATCGGCACCTCCGGCCGCATGCGCCAGGTCTTTGAAATGATCGAGCGGGTGGCCAAGAGCAACGCCACCATCCTCATCCGGGGCGAATCCGGCACCGGCAAGGAGATGGTGGCCTCGGCCCTCCACTACAACTCCCTCCGGGCCGACAAACCCTTCATCAAGGTCAACCTGGCGGCCCTGCCGGAGACCCTGGTGGAGAGCGAACTCTTCGGCCACGAACGCGGCGCCTTCACCGGGGCCATGCAGCGCAAGCAGGGCCGCTTTGAACTGGCCCAGGGCGGCACCATATTTCTCGATGAAATCGGCGACTTGAGCCTCAACGTCCAGCTCAAACTCCTCCGGGTCATCCAGGAGCGGGAGTTCACCCGCTTGGGCGGCACCTCCACCCTGAAGGCCGATATCCGCCTCCTGGCCGCCACCCACCGGGACCTGGAGCAGGCCGTGTCCAGCGCCGCCTTCCGGGAAGACCTCTACTACCGCCTCAACGTCTTCCCCATCTACCTGCCCCCCTTAAGGGAGCGCATGGCCGATATCCCGGCCCTGTCGGAACACTTTTTGCTCAAGTTCGCCCAGGAACACGCCAAGCCCGTGCAGCGCCTCTCGGCCCCGGCCCTGGACCTGCTCATGCAGTACCCCTGGCCCGGCAACGTCCGGGAACTGGAAAACATCATCGAACGGGCCGTGCTGGTGTGCGACGAGGACACCATCCTCACCGTGCACCTGCCCCCAACCCTGCAGCGCCAGGAGCCCGGAGGCGACCGCCGGGGCCTGGCGGCCCAGGTGGAGCACCTGGAGCGGGAACTCATCACCGAGGCCCTGCGCCAGACCCGGGGCAACCAGAGCCAGGCCGCCCAAATCCTGGACACCAGCCTGCGCATCCTGGGCTACAAGATCAAGCAGTACGGCATCGAGGCCCGGCGCTTCCGGGCCGCGTAAGGCCTTGCCCTGACCCCCTGGACTCCCAAAAGATGGGAGGGCCCTCGCCCCCGCCCGCCTCTTTTGGCAGTCTGGGCCCGGATAATTCACCAGACGGTAATGTCCTGGTGGCACAGGCTTTCCAGCCTGTGCAAAAAACTCTGTTTTTCCCGCTCGTTCCCAAGTTGTACTTGGCAATGAGTAAAAATAGAACGTTGTTAGGGGGTCGCAAAGCAATCGTAACCTGATCGGACTTTTTTAAGGAGAGCGGCGGGCCGCTTGAGAGGGGCAAAGAGTTATGAACCAGAACTTGAAGCGCGGCTTGGCAATTGGCATCCCCTTGATCATCCTGGGGCTGGTTTTATTGGGGTTCTTTCTTAGAGGATGTTTCACCAAAACCAGTCAGGCGCCGGTCACCGCCCCCGGGGCCACCGCGCCCGCGCCGGGGGTGGAGAAGCTGCCTCCGGCCACCGCAGAAACCATCCCCCCGCAGCAACCTGAGGCTCCTGCCGTGACCACCCCGGCTCCTCCCCAAAAGGCTGCTCCGGCTCCGGGGTCTGCTTCGCCGGCCCCGCAGGTGACGCCCTTCCCCCCCGAGAAGCAGACCGAACATTTCGGTTTTCTGGTGAACCGCTACCGCCAATACGGCGCCGCCAGCAAGATGCAGGATAAGTTGAAAAAACAGGGGATATACGGCTTTATCCAACCGTCCCCCAAACACCCCGGCCTCAATGAGTTGTGGGTGGGACCCTTTTCAGACCGCGCCCAGGCCAAAGCCGCCCAAAAACGCCTCCGGGACCTGCACCTGCTCAAGGGAGCCCGCAAGATTCACCAGATCCCCGGCACGGTCCCCAAGTAAGAGTTGACCGGCACCACCCTTCGGCCCAGGTGGAGCACGAGCCCGGATAATTCCCCAGACGGTAATGGCCTGGTGGCACAGGCTTTCCAGCCTGTGCAAATAACACTTGGTTTTTTATGGCTATTCTACTTAATTTTATATTTCAATAAGTTGTCATATATTTGGAAAATTGCAGAATAAAATGGGCTAGGCGCGGGAGCTCATCCCCGTGGCCCCGCGCTTCCGAGCCGCGTGAGGAGGCAGCACCACCAGGATAGAGAAGAGATGTTGCTGGGGTTCCCTGCACTCCTCAGACAGCCGCGAGATAATCTTCATAAAGAGGCGGGCCAGGCCCGCCTTTTTTCCCCGGTCTGAAATGCTGTCATAAGAACCATATCAGTACCCTATCAACGCCTGAGCCTCTCGCGCCTCAATAGCAGTGCGCCTTACCGCGCAGTCTGCTTTTCACCAAATATCCAATCGTTGCTTCAATCTTCCTTGCTCTGCAACTCCCCATATTCTCGCCCATCATAGGTAATGGTGCTCTCCTGACCCCTGACCGAACTGCCCTTCATCAAGTATCGCAGGATATTCCCCCCAGGTAATGTTTAATTAAATCAGTCGGTAAAACCTTTTTTTAAGCATTTAATTCAATAAGTTATCCATAAAGCGGGCAGTGCCTGTTTAATAGTATGAACAATTGGAAGAAAGGGCTATAAATAATCTAAGTTACTTAATTAACTCATAATACCGATAATTTATTTTTAAAAAGCCAGGTAATTGTTTAATAGCCTTAACAATCAGGGCAAAGGGCAATTGCCAAAATCAATTAATATCTAAGTAAATTAGATGGTTAACCGAATGGCACAGTACTTGATACAGTGGGAGATTGTCAAGTATATCTTGAGAATAAGCCAAACCCGTCGCGAGGCGGGGACGGAGAGTCACGGGTCTGGTAACGGCAGCAAAGACCGCCGGGTTGCCTGAAAAGGGCAATGCGCTAGGGTTTTTAGAGGTTGTACGTAGAGAAAACCCAGCGGCTTGCTTCACCAAGCAATTTAAGCTCAGAGGCTGAGCAAAGGGGACTGCATGGACATATACCGGAGACTTGCAATAGTACTAGTGGCGCTAGCGTTCCTCGGTTGGCACAGCCAGGCGCAGGCTTCTCCTATCTCCATTGAAAATCCTGGTTTTGAGGCCCCGGTCACTTCCTTCCTCACCTGGGCCACTGGATCAACCGGCACAGGTCTTCCTGGAGATGCTGTAATAATGGATATTCCCGGGTGGACCCTGACAGGGGTCAGTGGCGGGGTCTGGAATATTAATGCGAACCCTAGTGGCTACTTCCCTGCGGATGCAGCGCCTGAGGGTAACCAGATCGGCTTCCTCGCGGGCACCTACGGGACGGGGCCGTCGTCATTCTCCCAGGTCCTTAGTGCCACGCTCGCAAACAATACCCTGTACACCCTGACCGGTGAGGTGGGACACCCCAGCGACCAGGTTAATGGCAGCTTTGATGCGGTTATTACCGTGGAATTGCTGGCTGGGACCAATGTTCTCGCCTCAATGAACCCCATAGGCCCCCAAGGATCCTTCGCCCCCTTCACCCTGACGTTCAATTCCGGCGTCTCGGCATATGCAGGCCTGCCTTTGCAAATCGTGCTGTCGAGCAACCAGCCGCAGTCCGACTTCGATAATCTTGCCCTGGACGGTTCTGCAGTGCCGTTGCCCCCCACCGTCCTCCTCCTGGCCTCCGGCCTGCTGGGCTTAGGGCTGATGCGTCAGAAGCGGAGTCTAAAGAGATAAGTCGCCTTTAATTCCCCCAGATATGCCTCAGGCAGGGCCACATATTGGCCCTGCCTTTTTTGTGCCCCCCTTGACCTTTTGAGCCCCGTACCTCCGTAGGGCGGGAAAGCTCCGTAGGGCGGGAAAGCGAAGCGCATCCCGCCTTTAGCACTTTAAAAGCCGCATCGTCTCCTCAAATCTTACTCTCACCTTTCTCCCCGAAAAGCCAGCCCGTGGTAAAAGTCAAAAAGGTGCCCATGAGCAGCAGCCAGGTCCAGCCCAGGGGCAAGATGCGCTTTTCCGACAGAATCAACAGCACCAGCATCCCCAGGGCCGCCAGGCCCATGGCCGCCACGTTGATCCGGTTGCAGCGCCGTTTGGTCAGCAGCCCCAGGAGAAAAACCCCCAGGAGCGAGCCGTAGGTGACCCCGCCGATCTTAAAGGCCAGCCAGAGGAATTTGTCAAAATGGCTGAAAACATAGGCGATGCACGCCAGGATAATCCCGAACCCCACCACGCAAACCCGGGAAACGAACAGATAGTGGCGTTCGGTGCCCGTTTTATAAAGCACCGGCCGATAGATGTCCGTCACAAAGGAAGCAGTCAGGGAACCCAAAGGCGTGTCAAAGCTGGCCATCACCAGGGCCGCCAGCATCAGCCCGCGCAGGTACGGGGGCATGGCCTGCTCGATAAAATGCGGAAAAATCTTGTCCAATTTGGCCGGCAGCGGCAGCCCGGGATGCTGCGCATAGAAGGTGTAAAGGCAGGCGCCCACCGTCAGGAAAATCAGCATCATCAGACAACTGCCGATGGGGGTCAGGAGCATGGTTTTCTGGCTTCCTCGCCTGGTTTCCACCGTGAGCAGCCGCTGCATGGACTCCTGATCGGTCCCGAAGGCCGCCATGGAGCCGAAAAACCCGTTCAAAGTCGCCAGCACAAAGAGATTCGGGTCGGTAAACAGGTGCTTCAGGAAGGCCGGCAGACCCGCCACCGACAGGGCCGGGCCCCAGTCGAAGATTTTCAGTTTGCCCGCGCCGCCGGCAATCGCCACCACGGCCGCGGCCCCGCCGTCAATCTGCGTCAGCAGGAACGCGATGGCCACCGTGCCCGCAATGATATAGGTCAGGCCCTGAATCACATTGGTCCAGACTATCGCCTTGATCCCGCCCCAGGCCACATAGACAATGCAGATGACCGAAAACAGTATGATAGTCGGGATGATGGACCAGCCGATCAAAATGGACACCGCCAGGCAGGCCACCATCAGCCGCACCCCGGAGGCCATCAGGCGGGTGATGAAAAACAGGATGGAGCCGGCGATCTGGGTTTCCGCCCCGAAGCGATAGTTGAGAAATTCATAAATGGAGGTGCAGTTATAGCGGTAAAAGGCCGGGATAAACAGCAAGGCGATGGCGACCCGGGCCAGAAAATCACCGATAAAAAACTGGGCGTATTCCCAGTTTTCCATGTACGCGATGGCCGGCACCGCAATCAGGGTGAGGGCGCTGATTTCCGCCGCCACAAACGCCAGCCCCGCCGCCCACCAGGGGATTTTCCGCCCGCCCAGGAAAAAGTCATTCGTGGACTTTTCTTCTCGGCCGGAGTAAAAACCCACGGCAAGCAACAGCGCCAGCAGCACCGCCAGGACCGCGTAATCCTGCCAGGTCAGGCTGCTGCCGTGGGAAAAAATCGCCGGGATTTCCATAGAGAACCAAACTATCGTATCAAAAAAATATTTGCATGGTTAAAATGATCTCACCATGGAATTAGCAGAATTGGTGGGCCAACGGCTGGTCATCGGCATCCCCGGCACCAGGATCACGCCGGAGATTGTCCGGCATTTTCAGGAGTTGCACGCTGGCGGGCTGATTCTCTACCGCATCAATTTTGAATCGCCCGGGCAGCTTAAAAAGCTCATCGCCGGCCTGGAGGAGGCCCTGGGCCGCCGCCTGCTGGTCACCGCGGACCATGAAGGCGGGCGGGTCATCATGTTCCGGGACTCCATTACCGTTTTCCCGGACAACCTGGCCCTGGGTGCGGCGGGGAACATCGCCTATGCCCGGCAGCAGGGGGAAATCGAGGCCCGGGAACTGCGCCGCCTGGGGCTCGATGTGAACCTGGCCCCGGTGCTGGATGTCTTGACCGCAGCCTACAGCCCCAATATCGGCATCCGGTCCTACGGCACGGCTTGGCGCCGGGTGGCTGAGCTCGGCGCGGCCCGCATCGCCGCCATGCAACAACGCGGCCTCTCCGCCTGCGCCAAGCATTTTCCCGGCAAGGGCCACGCCCCCGTGGACGCCCACCTGGGCCTGCCGGTCATCGCCTCCACCTGGCAGGAAATGGAGGCGGTGCATCTCAAACCGTTCGTTACGGCCATCGCCGCCGGAGTCGATCTGGTGATGTCTTCCCATCCCTACTATCCCAACCTGGATCCGGAACCCCGCAGGATCGCCACCTTTTCCCGGCGCATTATTTACGATTACCTCAGAAGTGAGCTCAACTTCCCGGGGGTCATCGCCAGCGACGATCTGGAAATGGGCGCGATTAAAGCAATCTGCCCCATCGGCGACGCCGGGATTCTGGCGGCCCAGGCAGGGCATGATCTGCTCCTGGTCTGTCATGACCTAAAGGCCCAGAAAGAGGTTTTTTATAAACTCCTGGAGGCTTATAAAACCAGGCGGCTTCCTTTGACCGAACTGGAGGCGAGCGCCGCCCGGATTCAGCACCTCAAATCAAAGCGAGCCACCCGGTTTGCCGGGGGAGAACCCGCCGCCGAACCCGCCGGCGCCAGCCTCGCGGCCGGCATCTGCCGGGAATCCGTCCAGGTTCTCCAGGATGAGAGAAAATTACTGCCGCTGCAGCCCGGCGCTAAAAGCCTCAGCGTCATCTTCCCCCAATTTTCCCGGCTCGACGCCCAGATCATGATTGAAAAGGAAGTTTTACAGGAAGAGGCCTTCGTCCGCCGGGAGTTTCAGAAATACGGCCTTAATCCGGAGATCCGCATCGTCGCCATCGAGCCCGCGGCTGCCGAAATTCACCAGGCGGTGCACCTGGCTAAAAACTCCGGTCTCACCATCTTCTTCTGCTTTGACGCGCATCTCTACCCCGCCAATCGGACACTGCTGGCGGCGCTCCAGGAGGCCGCCCCGAAGCTGGTGGTGGACCTCCTACGAGACCCGTATGACGCGCCCTTGCTGCAGCCCGGCGTCGCCGGCCTGACCGCTTTCGGCTGGCGGGCCTGCCAGCTCAGGGCCGCCATTGAAAAAATCTGCTCTCTGCCCGCCACCTCGCCTCAGGCGCAATCCCTTTAACCCTCGATCCGGTCGCCGCCAGGGCCGTTTTCACCCCATGATGTGGCCGGGAATTTAACAAACTTGTCGTTCTTTTTTTCGGCAAATCTACAATAATGTAAACCACGGCGCGGTTAAGTTTTTGATTTTCCAGAAAAATCACTCTGGTATAATAATTGCTTAAAGGTATCTAAATTAACTGTTTAGGAGGAATACCGTGCACTGCCAAACCTGCCAAACCGCAGAGGATGTTTTCCGCATCGTCCGGGACAAAGAGATCAGCTTTATCCAGATCTGGTTCACCGACATCCTGGGAGTGTTGAAAAGCTTTTCAATTCGCCCGTCCGAACTGGAAGAGGCCATGACCGAGGGGATGGGATTTGACGGGTCCTCCATCGAGGGATTCGCCCGCATTGAAGAAAGCGACATGATCGCCAAGCCCGACCCCACCACCTTTCAGATTCTGCCCTGGCGGCCCGATGAAAAACCCGTGGCCCGGATGTTCTGCGACATCCTGCAGCCCGACGGCTCCCCCTATCCGGGTGACCCGCGCTATGCCCTGAAACGCATGGTGGCCAAGGCCGCGGAGAAAGGTTACACCAGTTATCTCGGACCGGAACTGGAGTACTTCTATTTTGCCGACAGCGCCGGTACCGAAGTCCTGGACCAGGGCGGCTATTTCGACGCCCCGCCCCTGGATATGGCCAACGACCTGCGGCGCCACACCATCTTCGGCCTGGAGAGCATGGGGGTGCGCATCGAGTACAGCCA
>CAYNMI010000051.1:10978-12071 GCA_964398095.1 uncultured Desulfobacca sp. | reverse complement strand
ACTGCTTACTGCCCACCGCTCACTACTCACTGCTTACTGCTCACTGCTTACTGCTCACTTCTTCACCACCAGCACCGGGCAGTTTGCCTGGCCGATGACCCGTTCCGCCACCGACCCCATCAGGAGTCGCTTCAAGCCCGTGCGCCCATGGCTCCCTAAGATGATGAGGCTGGCCTGCTTGAACTCCGCCGCCTTGACAATCCCCTCCTCCGGCCGGCCCATGGGCACCATGGTGTCCAGGGCGATTCCTTGTTGTGCCGCGGCCTGCTCCAGGCTTCGCACCACCTGGGTGGCCCCGGGGATGTCCCGCTCGGTTGCGGCCACCGACACCCCAATTAAGGCGCTGCCCATGGACTGCGCCAGGCTCAGGGCTTCGGTCCAGGCCGCCTCGCTGAAGGGCGAGCCATCGCTGGCCACCAGGAGGCGTTGAAAGCTCAACGGAACCCCCTGGGGCGCCACCAGCACGTGGCAGGGGCTGTGGCCGATGACCCGGGCGGTGACGCTGCCCATGAGCAGCCGGGTCAGGCCGGAATAGCCGTGGCGGCCCATGATAATCAGGTCCGGCTGGAGTTCCTCGGCTTCTTCGATGATCCCCTCATAGGCCGAAGCGCTGGTGCGGATGCGGGGCGTGAGGCTTACCCCCGCCTTGGCCGCCTCCGCTTTCAAACCCTCCAGGCGCTCCCTGGCCGCGGCCTCCTGGGCCTGCATCAATTCCAGGTTTACCACCGGCGGCGCCAGGGTATCCGGCGACTGCAGCTCATATCCCGCCAGATAGTAGAGCACTTCCAGGAGAACGACCGTGCCGCCGCTCGTCTGGGCCAGGTGCAGGGCCGCGCTGATGGCCCCTTCACTGTCCGGGGAGCCGTCGGTGCATACCAGAATTTTGCCGAAAGGAGCTGATGGATTGGCAGCAGACATAGTTTTTCTCCAGATAGTTATTAGCCCCTGGCGGCGCCGCAGGCTGGGCCTAACCGGGGCTTATTGCCTGCCAGAGAGGCAATAATCCAAATTCTTTGTCTAATCACGGTCCTTCTAACCGAAAACCGAAAACTGAAAACCCCCTCATCCCTGCTTGACCACCAGAATGGGACAG
>CAYNMI010000051.1:0-10878 GCA_964398095.1 uncultured Desulfobacca sp. | reverse complement strand
GAAAACCGAAAACTGAAAACCCCCTCATCCCTGCTTGACCACCAGAATGGGACAGGGGGACTGGCCGATAACCCGCTCCGTCACGCTCCCCATGAGCAGCTTCTTCAACCCGGTGCGCCCATAGCTGCCCATGATGATCAGGTCCACCTCGCGCTTGATAGCCTGCTGGACGATGCCCTCATCGGGCGCCACTCCCACGGGCGACACCCCCTGGCACAAAATCCCGGCCTGGCCCGCGGCGGCGACCATCTGCTGGACGGTGGCCCTGGCTTCCGGGATATCCCCTTCCTCCGGGGCCACGGCTACCGCGGTCAGTTGGCTTTTGGCCTGGTTGGCCATGGACAAGGCCTGTTCCCAGGCCGCCTGGCTATGGCGGGAGCCGTCCGAGGCCACGAGAATCCGCTGGAAACCCACCATGCCGCCCCGGGGCACCACCAGAACGTTTACCGGACTGTGACCGATGACCCGGGCGGTGACATTGCCCATCAAGATGCGGGCCAGAGCGCCTTTGCCGCACCGGCCCACGATAATCAAGTCAGGCCGGATTTCCTCCGCCAGCGCCACGATGGTGGCATGCGGCATCTGGCCCTCGGTCACCACGGGTTTCAGCGCCACCTCCCGCTTGGCGGCCGCGGCCTCGATGTCCGCCATGTTCTTCTGGGCCTCTTTTGCCAGCATAGCCTTGAGATTCGGGGCCGTCGCCTGGAATTCCGGCACGACTTCCACCACCTGCACCGCAAAGACCTGGCTGCCGCAGGCCCGGCCCAGCTCCAGGGCCGCCGCCACCGCGTTCTGCCCCTCCTCGGAGCCGTCGGTGCAGACCATCAATCTGCCCCAGCGGGCGGGACAGACCAACGCCGGGAATATGTCCATTATCTTTTCCATGCGTCGCCTTACCGGGGTTGGTTGATTTAACCCCGCCGGCTAATTGCCGGACTCGGTGGGTTCGTCTTCCTCCCCCGGCCTGGCATAATGCCCGGCCAGGAAACGTTCCGCCAGGACCTGACTGGTGTTGTCATCCTTCATGAGCATATCCATCTGCCGCACGTAAGCCATCAGGCGTCCCAGGAGATTCAGCCGGTCCTCCATCTCCGGGGCCGGCTGCTGCCGGAAGCGCGCCCGGATCACATCGCCGAAAATCTCCATGCTGAACCCCAAACGCTCCAGCACCGCGGCGATGAGCCGGATGCGGCGAATCCGCCGGGTATCGTCCGCCGCCCCGCCCTTAAAGGTAAAATTGATATAGTTATTCGCCGGTACGTCCCCGATATAGCTGTCCACGCTCTGAAAGTGATACCCCAGCCGGCAGGCGTAATTGACATAGTTGGCCGCCACAATGGCGTAGGTCTTGTCCCAGAACTTCTCCGGCGGCCGGATGGCCGACTGCCCCAAAACGTGCAGAAAGCCCCCCACATTCACCGGCACCGGACCGGCCCAGGTGATGCCGGGATGACTGATCCCCTGCCACAAGGCCCGCATGGGCCGGGAGATGATGTCTTCGGGAGGCACCGGGCTGGCGTGGCTGGCCAGGCCGTCCCCCAGGTCCACCAGGTGGAGGTTCAGGGGCAGCGCGGTCTTGAGCTTTAGGAGCCTCAGGGCCGGGACCCGGCCTTGGGCCACATCGTCCATCAGGCCGAACATCACCTGAATGGCCTTCTCGTGGGCAAAACGGGCGATATCGTGGTAGGTGCAGCAATTCTCCGGCCGGAACTTGGGGCTGCGCCGGTCCACCAGCGTCAACGGAATAACCAGGTCGGCCACGGCCCGGACCCGCGCCAAAACCGGCGAGTCAGGCGCATGCCGGGTATGCGTGGGCCGATAGTGCAGCAGGTCCTCCACCCGGCCCCGGTACACCTGGCCCCGGTAGGCGTCCACCGTCACCACCTCCCCTTCGGGCAATTCCTCCGCACCCGTCGCCTCCACCAGCACCGGCACGCCATACTCCCTGGCCACCAGGGACAGGTGTCCCGTGGCCGAGCCCACTTTGGCCAACACCGCCGCGATCCGGGGCAACACCGGGGCCAGCTTCGGCGTGGTCCGGGGCGCCACCAGCACCACGCCCCGGGGCACGTCCCCCAGGCTCCGGACGCCGTTCAGGTGGAAGACCGGCCCCGCAGCCGCCCCGGGCGAGCCCACCTGGCCGCTCAGGAGCACCTGGGCCTCCGCCGCGGCCCCGCTCATGGCCTGGGATAATTTCCACTCCATATCGGGGGGCACGAGCTGCCGGGATTGCACCACAAAAAGTTCTCCCTGGGTATCCTTGACCCATTCCACGCAATGGGGGCAGCCGCAATGGGCCTCCAATTCCCGGGCATAGGCAGCCAGCCGCTCCAGGTCCCCCGTCTCCAGTACCGGAGCCTCTGCCAGTTCCGGCGCCACCGGCACCTGTTCCAGCCGGCCCTCCCGGACCTGGATCAGATATGCTTTGTGGCCATACCGGGCCTGGACCAGGCGGCCGGTCTCCTTGGCGACCAGGTAAACATCGCCGCTCATCTTGCCGGCCACCAGGTCCGCTCCCAGACCCCAGGTGGCGTTGATCATGAGGTTGCCCGGCTCACTGCCCACGTCCGTGGTGCACATGGCCCCGGCGCTCTGGGCGGCCACCAGGCGCTGGATCAGAACCCCCATGGCCGCCTCTTCCAGGAACAGTCCCTGCAGTTTGAAGTAAATAATGGCCCCTTCCCGGAACTGGCTGGCCACCACCTGCCGCCAGCGTTCGGGAACCTCATCCGGCGCCACCCCCAAAAAGGTCTCAAACTGCCCGGCAAACGAGGCGTCAATATCTTCCTGGCCCCCGCTGCTCCGCACCGTCAGGCTATGGCCGCCTTCCGGGGCCAGCCGCCGGGCTTCCTCCACCAGGGCCCTGGCAAGTTCCGGGGGTATCGGCTGGGCCAGCACCAGGTCTTGCAACTCCCGGGAAATTTCCCCCACCTGGTCTCCGTCCGTGAGGTCCAGAGCGGCCAATCTGGCCTTGAGCCGGGCCAGGAGCGTCTCCCCCTGCCCCGGCAGTTCCTGCTCCATGAACAGCTTGTAGGCCGCCAGGGTGGCCACCGCCCCCTCCGGGACCGGCAGGGCCAACTGCTTTCTGACCCGGGCCAGATTGGCGGCCTTGCCTCCCAGGGCCGCCGCAAGTTCGAGGCCCACATCTTCCAGGCGCAACATCAGGGGGGTGTCCGGGAAGGACGGCCCTGCTTCCAGCCGCTGCTGAATGGCCCCTTTGATCCGGACCCGGGCCGCCTCCAGCTCCGGGTATTTGCCCCCGGAAATCTTTGCCAACCCTTGCACCAGGCCGGCGACCTGCTGGTCCAGAAGCCAAATCCGGGAGTTGAGATAGGGCAGGTCCAGAACCTTGCGGTTCACCAGCATCTCTTCCAGGTTCCCCATGATACCCAGGATCTCGCTGTTCCCGGCCAGCATCTGCTGGAAATTGCGCCAGATCTCCTTTAACGTGGGATTAGGAGCTGCGGTTCGCTTTTTCCCGCGCATAAAATCAAACAGACCCATAACATTCCCTGACGAAATTTACCCCCGCTGCCTTTAGCACGATAATCCTTTTGGGCCTAAAAGTAACTAGTTAAAAGAGGGGAGTAACCTCATTATAGCCGGAAATTGCTCCCCGGATAAGTCTCAAGTTTTTTTTGGTTATCCCGCCTTCCCCCAGGTTTTACAGACTGTAAAAAATCCTGACAGAAAAAAATTGCCGGCGCCGGGGAATCTTATGCCCTTCTCCAACAATTCTTATTTATTTTCAACTAGTTAATCAAGAGCAAATTTTACCCCCGCCCTTGGCACAGGCATTGCCTGTAGAGAGGGCAGGGAAAAAACCACATGGACCGGCGACGCAGTTTTCGGGACCGCCGGCTATCTCCATAATTTTTGACCGATTGCAGGGAGGTGAACCACATTGAAACGGCTCTGGGTCATCATCATTAACCTCATGTTATTGGGCCTGCCCATCTGGGCTTGGGCCGGCGGCGGCGGCAAGGCCGCCACCAAGCTGGAACATAAAGTCAACCTGGCCAACCTGACCGGCATCAATTACCTGTTCGCCAAGTGGTACAACGAGAGTATCTGGCTCTACGCCCTGGTCGCCACGGTGCTCATGGGGGTCATCGGCCTGGCCATCGCCCTGGTCACCGATGTCATCCTGAAGATGGTCGGCCTGGAAGTGAGCAAGATCGAGCATCACGAATAACGCCCGGATAGGAGAGGTGGTTTATGGGAATCTTTGACATTTATCTGCCCATCGCCGGCATCCATTTTAATATCCTCATCTTGCTTGGCATCGGCTTTGCGGTGGGCGTCCTGGGGGGCTTTTTCGGCGTCGGGGGAGCCTGGGTGGTCACGCCGGCTCTCAACATTTTCGGCTTCAACATGTCCTTTGCCATCGGCACCGACCTGGCTCACATCTTCGGTAAGTCCATTGTCGCCACCGCCAAACACCGCAAGATGGGCAACGTCGATGTCAAGCTGGGGCTGGTCTCCATTGTCGGTTCCGTCATCGGGGTCGAGATCGGGGCCCGCATGATCATGTGGCTCAGCGCCATCGGCCGGACTCCCCTCCGCCCGGGGGGCTATGCCGGGCCGGTGGTGCGCTATACTTACATGATCCTGCTTTTCGGCCTGGGCATCTACATGCTCTATGATTATATGACTAAAGATAAGCGGGCTGCCGCCCAGGCGGCCAAGCAGGCTGCCGCGGCCCGGGCCGGCCTCGCCCACGAACCCAAAAAGGGCTGGCAACTCCCGCCCATGATGCATTTCCCGGCCTCGGGCATCACCATCTCCCTCTGGACCGTCACCGGGGTCTTTTTCTTCACCGGCTGGCTCTCCGGCTTCCTCGGGGTGGGCGGCGGCTTCATCCGCATGCCGGCCCTCATCTACCTCATCGGCTGCCCCACGGCCATTGCGGTGGGCACTGACCTCTTCTCCGTCCTCTTCACCGGCGCCTACGGCTGCTTTACCTACGGCGTCAAGGGCCGGGTGGAGATCATCGCCGCCATCATCATGCTCATCGGCGCCTCCGTGGGGGCCCAGATCGGCGTCACCGCGGTCAAATACATCCGGGGTTACGGCATCCGCCTGCTCTTTGCCATCATGATTCTCCTGGCCGGCACCTCCGTGGCCCTCAAGCAGTTTGGGGTCACCACCCTGGCCGGCGTGGTGGTCATGGGCGCGGCCCTGGGCATGAGTCTGGTGATCATGATCAAGCTCTGGAACGGCTTCCAGAAAGAGAAGGCAGAAAAAGCCGCCATGGCTGTGAAAGGGGAGGCCTAATCATGAAGATCCTGGTACCCGTAGACGGTTCGGCCTACTCCCTGAAAGCGGTGGAAACGGCCTGCGACCTGGCCGCCTCCCAGGCCCCGGCCTCCCTGACCTTAATGGCGGTGGCCTTGGAGATTCCCGAACTGGGAGAAGGAAGGTATATCTACGAAAAGATGAAGGCCCAGGCTGAAGTCGCCCTGCAGAAAGCCCAGGAAGCGGCCCAGGCCAAAGGCGTCACCGCCGCCGTGATCCTGGCCACCGGCGCCTCGCCCGCCGAGGAGATCGTCCTGGTGGCCAAAGACCAGCAGGCCGACCTCATCGTCATCGGCAGTCGCGGCCTGGCGGCCAAGACCAAATCCTTCCTGGGCAGCACCGCCTCCCAGGTGGTAACCTACTCCCCCTGCTCGGTCCTGGTGGTCAAATCCCAGGATTGACCCGGTCCGTAGGTTCTGCATGAGAAGGCGGCTCCTCCGGACGCCGCCTTCGTTATGCCGCCGCCCCCGGCGCTGTTTCCGTCCCCCGGGCTCCCGGCGGCCACATTGTCCCCTTAGAGGGCCAGGGCTCATGATCAACGCCGTCACAACCTGCTTCCTCCAACCCCAGCCGGTGACTCCCCCGGCCGGCTCAATACGCGATGAGCAGGTAGCCCATGGCGATGGCCACGGTAATCAGCATGGGCACAAAGCAGGCCTTCATGTAGCCCATGAACGAAATATGGTACCCCGCCTTTTCCGCCATGCCCACCGTCACCACGTTGGCCGACGCCCCGATCATGGTGCCGTTGCCCCCCAGGCAGGCCCCCAGGGCCAGCGCCCACCACAGCACCCCGGACTCCGCCCCGGGTATGGTCTGGTTCAGAAAGTAGACGATGGGCAGCATGGTGGCCGTGAACGGGATGTTGTCGATAAAGGCCGAGGCAATGGCCGAGACCCACAACACCATGATGACCGCCACGGTCAGATTCCCCCGGGACACCTCCCGCACCCACTCGGCAATCACCTGGATCAGGCCGGTCGCTTCCGCCCCGGCGATGACTATGAACAGGCCGATGAAAAACACCAGGGTGGGCCATTCCACTTCGTGCTCCAGCATCTCCACGATGTCCACCCGGGAAATGGTCAGGAGCAGCATGGCCCCCGTCAGGGCCGCGATGGAAGGCTCCATGTGCAGCACCCCGTGCACCACGAAGAGAAACACCGTGAACCCCAGGAGGCCCAGGCACATGATCAGCAGCTTCCGATCCGTGATCCGGTATTCCTCCCGGAGATATTCGATGGTTTTCTCCACGTCCTTGACCTCGGCCTTCAGGTAGTCCTTCTTGTACCAGAACACGAAGTAAACCGCGGTGACCACCAGGCCAATGAGGCAGATCAGGCTCAGGTTGAGGACAAAGTCCCCGAAGGTCAGGTTGGCGTACGAGCCGATCAGGATGTTGGGAGGGTCGCCGATCAGGGTGGCGGTGCCTCCCACGTTGGAGGCAAAGGCCTCCGGCACCAGCAGGGTCATGGGATTGATCTTCAGGGTCACCGCGATCTCGATGCTCACCGGGATCATCAAGAGCATGGTGGTGACGTTGTCCAGGAAGGCCGACACCACCGCAGTGATCACCATGAGGATCGTCGCCAGGATGAAGATGTTGCCCCGGGCCAGGGCATAGGCCTTGTAAGCCAGCCACTGGAACATGCCGGTCTTCTTGGTGACCCCCACGATAATCATCATGCCCATGAGGAGGAAGATGACGTTCAGGTCGATGGCCCGCATGGCCTCCTCAAAGCTCATGATGAAGCACCCCGGATAAAAGGTCCCCAGGGTGTAGGACACGAACAGGAGCAGGGCCGCCCCCAAAAAGGCCGCCAGCGTCCGGTGCATCCACTCGAACGCGATGCACAGGTAGACCAGGAGCAGCACGATCGTGGCGATCCAAAAGCCCGGGGTGATCTGGCGGTGCAGGGTGAAGCTCTCATTGGCCTGAAACTGCCGGTGGCCCGCGGCGTCCACCCCCGCGGCCACCACGCGCACCGGCGTGGCCGGCAGGTCCCGCCAACTGGGCTTCTTGGCCGTCACGCGCACCCGGGCCCCCGGCAGGGTCCCCGCGGGCAGTTGCAAACTCGCCACAAACGCCCCGGACTTGCCCGTGGCCACCGCCCCTCCCCCCAGGGGTTTGACCCGCTGGCCGTTGACCCAAAATTCCACGTCCGCGTCTTTCACCGGGTTGCCCTGGAGATTCTTCACCAGGCCGGAAATGGCCAGGCGTTCGCCCGGCGGACCGGCCGGACCGGCCGCGGCCCGGGCTCCCGGGACCAACACCGCCAGCAGTACTATCCACAGGACCAAATGTTGCAAAATGTAGCAGGGCTTCTTAACCATGCGCCGTGTTCCCGTGATCATGAATGGGTTGGATTGTCCGTTTGAGCTTTGTGAATCATTACACTTATTCAATTTTTTTGTCAAAGGAAAACCCCGGGTATGCCCTATTCTGAGCTTGACTTTTAATCCCTGCTTTATTACAAGGAAGGAAACAATTTTGTGAATAATGTAACAATATGCAACGCCGCGGAGGATTTCCATGCCGAACGATAAAAAAGTCAAGGATCTCATGATCCCCCTGGAGGACTATCCCCACATCCCCTACTGGTTTTCCCTGCGCCAGGCCATGGCCATCGTCCGGGAGGCCGCCATCAAGTTCGAAGGCAGCTTCGAGCCCCGGGCCGTCCTGGTCTTCGACGAAAAATACCAGCTCATGGGTATGTTGACCTTGCGGGATATCATCAAGGGCCTGGAGCCCAACTTCCTCAAGGAAACCGCCTTCGTCAAGATGGACCCCAGCCTCACGGTCCTCATGGGCGACCTCTTGGGGCCCCAAATGAAGGAACATGCCCAGCGCCCCGTGAGCGAAGTCATGAGCCCCATCCAGGCCACCGTGGACGGCAATGCCCCCATCGCCAAGGCCCTCTACCTCATGATCAAAGAAAACGTCGGCCTCATGCCGGTAATCCAGGATAGCAAAGTGGCCGGCATGATCCGCCTGAGCGATCTGTTCGGCGTGATCGCCAATCTGGTGCTGGGCGACTAGGCCTCTGAGATGCTAAAGGAGCAGTAATAATGGCTGCGGAAACCAAAAGAATGCCCGTGGGCGCCGGCCTGCCGGCCATGCCCGAAGAAATCTTACTGGCCCCCAAAAAGCGGCGTATCGACTGGAAACGTATCATCTTTATCCTTCTGGGTCTGGCAATCTTTTTCCTGTTCTATTGCATCGACACCCTCCCCGACGCCGTGGATCCCGGCGGCAAGGTGTTCAAACTCCCCTGGGCCGGCAAAATGTCCATCGGCCTCTTTCTCATGGCCGGCACCTGGTGGGTCTTTGAGGTCATGCCCATCGGCGCCACCGCCATCGCCATCGGCCTGTTCCAGGTGCTCTTCTACATCCGCACCCCCGACCAGGCCCTGAAAGACTTCCTGGACCCCTCCGTCTGGTTCATCTTCGGCTCCATCGTGGTGGGCCTGGCCTTCACCGCCTCGGGCCTCACCAAGCGCATGGCCTATAAAATGCTCACCGTGGTGGGGGAGCGCACCAACTTCATCCTCCTGGGGACCTTTGTGGTCACCGCCGCCATGACCCTGCTCATGGCCCACACCGCGGTGGCTGCGGCCATCTTCCCCCTGCTCCTGGCCATTAACGCCCTCTACAGCGATTCCGACGAGCCCACCCGCTTCGGCAAGGGCCTGTTCATCGGCATGGCCTGGGTGGCCGGGGCCGGCTCCATCATCACCTACCTGGGCGCCGCCCGGGGCGTGGCCGCGGCCGGCATGTTCAAGGAGTTCACCGGCCAGGATGTCGGCTTTTTCGAACTCTCCAAGTACATGTTTCCCGTCGGCTGGCTCATGGTTTTCCTGCTCTACCTGATCATCATGATGGTATTCCGCCCCGAACGCAAGCGCATCGTCGGCCTGCGGGAAAAGGCCCGGGACCTGGCCAAAGAACTGGGCGCCATGACCGGCAAGGAATATTTCGTCATCGTGATGGTGGCCCTGATCGTCGGGCTGTTTATGCTCAATTCTTTTCTCCCCAAATTCGGTTACAAGCCCTTCAGCCGGGCCGGGATCGTGTTGATCGCCACCCTGGCCTTTTTCATTACCCGGACCCTGACCATTGAGGACCTGGAGGCCATCCCCTGGAACATCATCCTGCTGTTCGGCGGCGCCATGTCCATCGGCTTCTGTCTCTGGCAGACCAAGGCCGCGGAGTGGCTGGCGGTCCACTGGCTCACCATGTTTCTCAAGTCCCCCTGGCTCCTCTTCGTCCTGGGCATCGCCTTCTTCGTCATGATCATGACTAACTTCATCATGAAC
This sequence comes from uncultured Desulfobacca sp., assembly GCA_964398095.1. Classification (GTDB taxonomy): domain Bacteria; phylum Desulfobacterota; class Desulfobaccia; order Desulfobaccales; family 0-14-0-80-60-11; genus 0-14-0-80-60-11. Next base: position 1,263 of record CAYNMI010000051.1, on the reverse strand, counting down.
GTGGCCGCCATCGCCATCTCCCTGCCCGTCTCCCTGGTCATCGCCAGGTATTTGGGCGTGGCGCCCCACGTCATCCTGTTCGCCTCCCTGGTCACCGCGGGCATGCCCTTTAACCTGCTCATCGGCGCCGCCCCCAACGCCATCGCCTATGAGAGCAAACAGTTTACCACCGGGGAATTCTTCGGCTACGGCTGGGTCCCCAGCCTGATGTTGATGGGGGTCCTGGCTCTATTCGTCTATTTCATCTGGCCCCTGATGGGTATGCCGGTGCTGGCGCCCAAGGTGTAAGGCGCGCCGGTTTTTCCAGAGCGGGAGGGCCGGCGACGCGGTTCCGGACCCTCCCCCACAATCCATCCCGGGTCCGCTGGCCGGTTTCCACGCCCTTACGGTCCTGAGAACTTAGCCAGTAAACCTAACCATTCGGGGGAGGGCTCCGGGGCTTAAGCCCCCTGCCCTCTTCCTGAACTTACCCCCAATACGGATTCAGATGAGGGCCACTCTCAGACTAACATAATGATTTCTCAGTATTTTTTACCGGAAACTGAAAACCGGCAACCGAAAATCGTACCCCGTACCCCAGCGATCCCCCGGCTTTTAGCCACGAAGGAAGGTGCCGCATGACTAAGAAACCTGGGATGATTTCTTATATCTCTCTATTTTTGCTTATTACCCTCTGCCTCATCGCCGCCACCGCCCGGGCCGCGGTGCCCGGCCCCCAGGACCGCCTCAGCCTGGCCGGCTCCATCCTCAACCCCGAAGGCAACGGCGTCAAAGAAGCCGAAGTGGAGGTCCTGGTCAATGGCCGGCCCGTCCACCCCCAGGGCAAAAAACCGGCCATCGTCACCGGCAGCCAGGGCAATTTCCTGGCCCATTTTCAGCTCCCCGCCGGCGCCCTGGCCGGGGCCCGGGTGACCGTCACCGTCCAGAAACCCAACTGGCGGCCTCTCCCCCCCGCGCCGGTCACCCTGGTGCCCATGGGCCAAGACGGGCACGGCCACAACCTCTTCCAGGCCCAGGTCCACCTCACCCTTAACCGCGCCGTCACCCCGGCCTTCTGGATCGCCACCCTGGTCCTGGTCCTGGTCTACGTCCTCATCGCCTTCGAACTCATGCACCGCACCCTGGCCGCCTTCCTGGGCGCCGCCGCCATCATGTTCATCTCCTACGTCGTGGGGACCTTCAATCCGGGATACGTCATCCTCTCCTTCGAGGACGCCATGCGGGCCATCGACCTCAACGTTATCTTCCTCCTCATGGGCATGA
>CAYNMI010000050.1:0-12139 GCA_964398095.1 uncultured Desulfobacca sp. | reverse complement strand
ATGGGGGAGAGGGTAAAATCAAGGAAACTGCATAACTTATTCAGAAATGCAGATCATGCAGGCTCGGTTTCCAAAATTAGTAAAAACCCTGCCGGACACGCTTGCCCTAACCCCCCTTTGCCAAAGAGGGGAACTTGGTGAATTCCTTTAGAAAGTCACCCTTTGAAAAGGGGGATTTAGGGGGATTTAGGCGCCAGCAATCAGAAAGAATTTTTTGGCAAACGATAGAGCTATCAGGCTCTCCGGTTATCCGGCCGCCTGGCCACCGGACTTGAACTCCCGGTGGCAGGCGGCCATGCAGTCTTGCAGGGCCTTAAGTTCCCGGCCCAGGACTTCCGGCTGCCGGGTTGCCGCGGCCTGCTCCAAGGCGGCCAGGTGGTCCAGATAGTCCTTAATGGCCCCCTGCCAGTCCGGCGCCGCCAGGGCCGCGAAGGCCCGGGAGGCCCCCACGAAATCTGCCACCGTGCGCTCGTCGGGCAAAGCGTCCGGGCCCGCCTCCTGCTGGAGTGCCTTAAAGGCGGCGCCTAGCCGTTTTTTCACCGTCTTCAGGTCGCCCCTCCCGGGGCCGGCCTGGTCCCGGGAAGGCCGGGCCTCGTCTTCCCGGGTGGCCCAGGACCATTTCAGTTTGACCACCAGGCGGCCTTTTTTCTCCTTGAACTCCATCCGGACGTCCAGGTCTTCCGGTACGGTCCAGGAGCGCCCCCGGGCTTCCAGAACGCCCCGGCGCAGTTGCTCACTCAGGTTTTCCAGGTAGTCCGCCAACTCCAGCCGGCTGCCGGTCCGTGCGTCTTTTTCTTCCATGCGGGTCACCTTATACCGTTTTCGGTTTTCGGTAAAAAAATTTTTGGGAATTCATCATGTTAGCCCGAGAGTTTGTTTCATCAGAATCCGAATTTGGTTTTATCTAGGGGTTGTGGTATGGGGATGAATTGCGGGGGCGCCGCCGGGCGGCGCCCCCGGCTCAGGCGATCACCTCATCCCGCCCCGCCAGACGGGCCATTTCCTCTTCCTTGAGGACAATCTCTTCGCTCCGGAGGAGGCGTTCCACCACCGCGAGGAGGTGCTGGGCGGCCAACTGGTTGGGCAGACAGACATAATCCGCGCCGGCCTTGTAGAGGGCCAGGGCCCGGCCCGGGCTTTCGGCGGTGACAATGATCCGGGCCTCAGGGGCAATCTTCTTAAGCTGGTCAATAAGCCGCAAATTATTCGTACCCACCAGGATTTCGTCGGGCACCGTGGAGATGACGATCTGGGCCGCTTCGATGTGGGCATGGTGCAGGGTTTCCGGGTTGCTGACGTCGCCATAGACGACCTTGACGCCGTGGTGCGGTAACCTCCTCAATACCCTGGGATTGAAATCCACCACCACGATCCGGTCCTTGATTTCCCCCGCGGCGTCCTCGATCTCCTGCACAAAGGCGCTGGCGACCCGGAAAAAGCCCAGGATGGCAATGTCCTTTTGAGCTTCTTCTGCCGCGGCGGGCGCGCTTTGCAAATCCCGGAAGCCGAGATGCCGCAGCCCCCTGCTCAAAAAGCCCTGGATCTGATGGTTGTACTTGATCATGTAGGTGCTGGCGACGGAGGTCATGACAAACACGAAGATGATAATGGTTTGGATGTCCGGGACGATGTGCTTATCCTGCACCCCGATGACGGTGATCACCAGGGCGAACTCGCTGAGCTGGGCCAGGTTGATGGAGGTCAGGAGGCTCACCCGGTTGCCGTTTTTGAGGAAGTAGAGGATGGGAAAGACCGAAAGGAACCGGGAGGCCATGAGAAAGAGGGCCCCGGCCCCGGCCACCAGCAGCATGCCCAGGTTGTCCAGGGGGTTGGGAATGGCCATCCCCAAGCCCACAAAAAACAGGGTGATGAAGAAGTCCCGGATGCTGATAATTTTGGCGATGATATCCAGGTTGTAGGGAAAGGTGGAGATGGCGATGCCGGCGACCAGGGCCCCCATTTCCAGGGACAGACCGAAAAAGTTGGCCAGGCCGGCGATGAGAAAACACCAGCCCAGGGAGGCCACCAGGATGAGTTCCGGGAGCCGGGCAATTTTGCGGAAGGCATAGCCCAGCACGTATTTGCTGAGGGCCAAACTGATGACGATGAGCAGGCTGGCCTCGGCGAAATCCCACAGAATGGCCAAAAGCTGGGGGTTGGCCAGGGAGGACTGGATGCTCAGGAGCACGATGGCCCAGATATCCTGGAACACCAGGACGCCGACGGTGAGGCGGCCGGCCAGGGTGTCCAGTTCGAACTTCTCATAGAGCAGCTTCACCACGATGGTGGTGCTGCTCAGGGCCAGACACACGGCGAGATAGAGGAGATCGTACTCCCCGCCCATGACCTTGACGCCGAAGATACGGTATTCAAAGGGCTCGCCGATGGTGAACCCCAGGAGCATGAAGAAACCGAAACCCATGGCGGCGCAGAGGATGAATTGGCAAACGCCCGTGGTAATGAGGGATTTGCCCGCTTCCTTCAGCTTCTTGAGGTCCAACTCCAGCCCGATCATGAACAGGAGGAGGACCAGGCCGATTTCCGCGATCACCCGGACATCGTCCTGGCTCCGGACCAGGCCGAAGCCGAAGCGGGGCCCGATGACCGCCCCCGCGGCAATATAGGCCAGCAGCAGGGGCTGCTTGAGCAGATAGGCAAGGTAGGCCAGAACGGTGGCGGCCAGGATGCTGACGCCGATGGCGGACAGCAGGCTGTTGGCCCCGCCGCCACTGCCGGCCCAGGCCAGGTCAGGCGTCCACAGCAGCGCCCCAGCGATCAGCACCGGTACCAGGAGCCGGTGCTTGAACCGGATGAGCCGGGCCGGAGTCAACCGCAGGAGTATCTCGTCTGGCAGGCGAAGTTTCATCATCCCTTTCCCCTACCGGCTTTTCGGCCAGATTCCGGAAATTGGTTAAGGAGCCGGGAAATTATTAATCCACTTATAAAATAGCATGGCTGGAGGGGAATTTTGAAGGTTTTTCATGAATGGCCCGGGATGACGCCTTGGAGATCGATGGTTATCCTGGCGCCGTCGGGAAGGGGGACCGCCGCGAGACCGCACCCAGGCAGTCTGCCATTGCTTCAGGAGACCGGCTGCGGGTGATAGGACGGGAAAGTGCCGCCGCCGGAACCCGAACACCGCTGGCAAGGCCCCGGCAGATTTTTCGTCCTAGTTAACTCGGCAAAGCATAAAAACTATCAGGAGAAGACCCGCAAGAATCATCAGAATGAATTCGAGTCGCTTCACCTGGGCTTCGGCCTGCAAGAGCCTGGGGAGATGTTCGAGCTCAGATTCAGAGGTGGCCAGCCCGGACATCAGAGCGTGGTATTCTTCCCGGGTAATTATGGGTGTGGGGCCGACGGCAAAGTTAAGCTCCCTTACCCTGTCTTGGTCCATGGTTTGCATGCAGTGCCCCCCTTATCGTCCCCGGCGGGACGGCGTGAGACCTGAAAGCCTTTTAGCCGTGAGCTCCCCCTCATACCCGACTGATCCCGTGAGCCCCCATCGGGCCGCTGCCAGGGAGATGACGGCCGTAGCCACTCATGCGCTAGTTATCGGCATTTTGGAGGTAAGGATTAATTATGGCCCGGGCCCCAGGAGGGTAGGGGGCAAAGACGGCCGGACCTGACCGCCTCTCCAGGCCGGCCAGGGCCGCGGCCGGCTCTCAGCTCACCCCGAGGTTGTACTTGTCGATTTTGTTGGTCAGGGTTTTGCGGTTGATGCCCAGAATCCGGGCGGCCTCCTGGCGTCGCCCCTTGGTGCGTCGCAGGATGAACTGGATGTAGCGCTTCTCCAACTCTTCCAGGGAATAGTCCTCGTCGGAGAACGCCTGAAACTCGCCCTGGCGTTGGGAGATGAAACTGGGCAGGTGTTCCGGCTGAATGATCTCCCCGTCTTCCAGGATGACGATGCGTTCAACGGTGTGCTCCAGTTCCCGGACATTGCCGGGCCAGGAATAGTCGCCCAGCATCTTCAGGGCCCGGTTGGAGATGCCGGTGACCTCCCGGGCGCCTTTGCGGCTGTATTTGCCGAGGAAATGATCCACCAGCAGGGGGAGGTCGCCGGCGCGCTCCCGCAAAGGGGGTAAGTGGATGGGGATGACGCTGAGCCGGTAGTAGAGGTCTTCCCGGAAGGTCCCCTCTTTGATGGCTTCATGGAGGTCCCGGTTGGAGGAGGCGATGATGCGGATATCCAGCTTGATGCGTTTCTGGCTCCCCACCTTCATGAACTCCCGCTCCTGGATGACCCGGAGGAGCTTGGCCTGAATGTTCAGGCTCAGGTTGCTGATTTCATCGAAGAAGAAGGTGCCGTGGTTGGCCAGTTCGAAGAGTCCGTGCTTGGTCTGGTGGGCCCCGGTGAACGAACCCTTGACGTGCCCGAAGAGCTCGCTCTCCAGGAGGGACTCCACCAGGGCGGAGCAGTCCACGGGAACAAACTCCTGGTCCGCACGGGGACTGAGCAGGTGAATGGCCCGGGCCACCAGTTCCTTGCCGGTGCCGGACTCGCCCGTGAGGAGCACGGTGCTGTCGCTGGGAGCGGCCCGCCTGATCTTGGTGAAAACCCGCTGCATGACGGGACTCTCGCCGATGATAAAATCCAGGCCCAGGCCCAGGGCTTCGTCGAGTTGCGGGGCGGGGCGCGCGGTTTTTTGGGCCAGGTGATCCCGGGCCTTTTGCACCACCACTTCCAGGTCATCAATCCGGAAAGGTTTTACCAGGTAATCCAGGGCCCCCAGCTTGATGCACTCCACCGCCCCCTTGATGGTGGGGTAACCGGTGATCATGATGATAACGGTTTCCGGGAAGTCCCGGCGAATGATTTGGAGCAGTTGAATGCCGTCCATGTCCGGCAGCTTGATGTCCAGAAGGACGATGGCCGCGGGCTGCCGGGCCAGGTGCGCCAGAGCCTGGGCGGCATCGGCCACCGCGGTCACCTCCAGGCCCTGCCTGGATAAAACCTGGGCGATGCCGGTCCGCACCGCGGCTTCGTCATCCACTACGAGGACCGGCTGGCTGGATTTACTCTCCTGCATGCCCACCCTTTGCCGCGGCCGCGGTGGGCAGTTTGACCCGGAAGGTGGTGCCCGCCCCGACTTCACTCTCCACGTCCACCGTCCCCCGGTGGACCTCGATGAGTCCTTTCACCAGCGACAGCCCTAACCCGGTGCCGATCACCTGGCGGGTCTGGGGGCTTTTGACCCGGTAAAACTTGTCGAAAATCTTGGGAAGCTCCTCGGGCTCGATGCCGATGCCCTGGTCCTGCACCAGGATTTCCAGGTAGTCCCCGTGGGAGACGGCGGCAATTTTCACTTCGCCTCCATCCGGAGAGTAATTGATGGCATTACTCACCAGGTTGGTGAACACTTCCTCCATGCTGCGGCGGTCGGCCTGGACCCGCGGCAGTCCGTCGGCGATGGCCAGGGTCAGGACGATCTTCTGGCTGGCGGCCCGCTCCCGCAGGAGGTCCACCAGTTCGGCCAGGATTTGCCGCAGATCCAGAGGCACCAGCTCCAACTGGCCGTGGCCGGCTTCCATCTTGGCCACATCCAGCAGGTCATTGATGAGGTCCAGGAGACCCTGGATCTTGTCGTGGGCCCGGGAAAGCAAATCCCGCTGCTTGCCGGTCAGGTCCCCGGCCAGACCATCCAGGATGACGGCATGCTGCTGCTTGATGGCCGCCAGGGGGGAGCGGAGTTCATGGGACACCATGCGCACGAAATCGTTCTTCATCTCATCCAGTTCTTTGAAGTGGGTGATGTCGTGGAACACGGTGACCGTGCCCAACACCTGGTTGTCCGGTCCGTGGAAAGGGGCCGACAACGCCCACAGGTGGATGTGGTTCCGGCAGATTTCCTGGGCAATGCGCTTGTCCTGCTCCTGGTCGCCGCCGTGTAATAAGGAGTCGATGGCCTCCTGAAAGGCGGGATCGTCCAGGTAATCCGCCAGCGGTCCGGGTTGCGGCAAGTGCGCCTGCACCCCCAGGAACTGCATGAGGGCGGAGTTGCCCAGGACCACCTCGCCCTCCCGGTTGGTCACCAGCACCCCGTCGCCCATACAGTTGACAATGGTGTGCATCCGGCTCTGCTCCAGAGCCAGGTTGTAAAGGTTCTGGGCCTGCTCCTCCTGGAGTTGCCGGGTGCGCCGTTCCAGGAGCTGCATTTCCAGGGCCCGTTTGACCACCATGCTGAGGTGGTCGATGCTGAAGGGCTTGGTGACGAAGTCGTAGGCCCCATTTTTCATGCACTCCACGGCATCGGCCACGGTGCCCAGGCCGGTCATGATGATCACCGGGATGCCGGGGTGGCGGACGGTGGTCTCCGCCAGGACCTCCAGGGCGCCCATCACGGGCATCTTGAGGTCGCAGAGGACCACGTTGACCGGTTCGGCGGCCAGCGTGTCCAGGGCCTCCTGGCCGTTGGCCGCGGTGATCACCCGATAGCCCTCGCTGGTCAGCACCCGGCTGCACCCCAGGCGCAGGACTTCCTCGTCGTCCACTACCAGGATCGTATATTGATCTGTCATCGCGCCCCCTTTTGCGCGGTCGGTTATCACCCTAGGGCTGCGAATCCCAGGTCCGGGTTCCCGACCCGGACTCCGGGTTACAACTCCTCAAACTCAATGGTGCTCCCGTCTTCCTTGGATTCCAGGGGCAACCGGACGGTAAAGGTGGTCCCGCCCCCCGCGGGGCTGTCGGCCTCAATCGTCCCCCCATGCCGTTGAATCACCCCATAGACGATGGACAGGCCGAGGCCGGTGCCCTTGCCCGGGGGTTTGGTGGTGAAGAAGGGTTCAAAGATCTTGTCCCGAATCTCCGGCGGAATCCCGCTGCCGGTATCGGTGAAGGCCATAATGACCCCGTCGCCTTGAGGCGCAGGCCGGCTGGTGATGATGATCTGTCCCTGGCCCTGCATGGCGTCGGCGGCGTTGAGGAGCAGATTGGTGAAGACCTGCTGGAGTTGGCCCGGATCGCCGACGATCTGGGGCAACAACGGGTCCAGGTGCTCAATAACCTTGATGTTGTGAAAAAAGGCCTGATGGCTGATGAGTTCGACGCAGCGGTGGACAATATCGTTGACATCGAAGAGTTTTCTCTGCCCCAGGGTCAGGCGGCTGAAGTCCAGGAGCCGGTTGACGATCTGCTGGCAGCGCATGGTCTGGTTGATGATCACTTCCAGGTTTTCCCGGTGGCTGTCATGCGCGGTAAGGTCCCGTTGCAGCAGTTCGGCGTAAATCAGGATGCCGGCCAGGGGATTGTTGATTTCATGGGCCACCCCCGCGGCCATGCGGCCCAGGGAGGCGATCTTTTCGGTGTGCACCAGTTGGGACTGGGCCGCCTCCAATTCCCGGTGGACTTTGAGGATTTCCCGCAGGTCCGAGAAGATGCCGACGCTGCCGACCTCCTCGCCCCGTTCCCGGATGATGGTGGCGGAGAAGTTGACCGGCACCTTTTCCCCGGCCTTGTTGATAAAGGTCATCCGGGTAGTAGTCAGCTTGTCCGGCGGCCCGTAGGCATCGCTGCGCATCCGCCGCATCATCTCGGCGGCCGACTCAGACGGATAAAAGCGGCGGAAATTCTCCGCGTTCCCCACCATCTCTTCGGCCTGGTAACCCAGGATGCGCTCCGCGCCTTTGTTGAAGATCAGGGGCACCCCCTTCTTGTCCACCACCACGATGCCATCCACCGAATTCTGAATGATGTTGGTCAGAAAGGCGTTGGTCTTCTGGAGTTCCCGTTCGATGAGGATGCGGTTGGTGAGGTCCCGCAGATACAGGCAGGTGATAAACTTATTACCCAGGCGGGAGACCGCCATGCAGGTTTCGTAGACCCGGGGCACGTGGTTCTCATCATCGGCTTTGTCCAGGATACTGCAAAACCGGGTCTCCTGCTGCTGGCTCTGATCCGCCAGGTTAACCAGTTCCTGGGCCATGTGGAGATGCTGGGAGGTGAGCACTTCACCCAGGTGCATGCCGATGAGCTTGGGCTTGGGGGTGTCCAGGATTTCCACCATCCTGGCGTTGGCAAAGATGATGTTATGGTTCTCATCCGCCATCAAGAGGCCTTCCTGGGTCAGCTCGGTGAGAAGATCAAGCTTCTTTTCCGCTTCCACCACGGGAGTGATATCGCGGATGGCCTCGAAGCCGCCGATGACCCGGCCCTCGGGATCGGTGATGATGGAGGCGGAGACCGTCACCTGGATCTCGCGGCCGTCCCGGGTCCGGACTACCCGGCGCAGTCCGGAGATCGGTTTTTTGCGCGCCATGACCTGCTTGAGCACGCAATCCTTGGTATTGCACTGGGTGGTGTTGAGCAGCTTGCCGCAGGTCATGCGGCCCACCACCTCGCTGCGGGTGTATCCCGTGAGTTTTTCCATGTGGTCATTGAGGTGGGTGACCACCAGAAATGGGTCCACCATGAACAGGGGCAGGGGGAAATTTTCCAGGATGCTGGACAGGGTGGCCATCTGCTGGGCCATCACCGGGTGGGCCAGCAGGTCCGCATGCTCCCGGATCAGGAGGAAGCAGCCGGACTTCTGGTGGTCGCCTCCCCGGATGGGCGTGGCGGTGAGGGAGAGGGGGGCCCCCACGGGCCAGCGGGTCTTCAGGAGGACCGGGACCTGTTTGAGGCTCTCCCCGATCTCGGGACAGCCCGGCGGCCGGGAGGTTGACACACCGGTGCCGGCCAGGATGGGATGTTCCGAGCAGAGAGGGCAGGGATCGCCCGGGCCCAGGGTGGCGCCGAAGAGCTTCCGGGCGGCGCAGTTGAGGAAGACCACCCGGCGCTGGGCGTCGGTGATGACGATGGGTTCGGGAAAATCACCCACCAGGGGGCTTAAGAAATCTTCCACCCGGGAGTCCTCTTCCATGCCTGTGACCGAGAGATTGATGCTCATCGTCCGACTCGGGCGCAACTATGGGGAATAACGCCACCTATAGCGCTTGCCAAAAGTTTTTTCCGATAGCCTATTTGATTTGTAGGGGCGGACCTATGTGTCCGCCCGCATGAGGGCGCACACGCAGGTGCGCCCCTACAAGAAATTATTTTTGGCAATCGCTATAACCTCTCGGCTCCGGCGTCAGAGTCAGGGGCCGGCCTTGAGCCGCCGGCGGCCGCACCAGGCCGTGTTTCTCCAAAATTCCGGTGAATTCCTCGGATAACAGGCACGCCAGGAGTTTCTCCCGGGCCTCCCGTTGCCTCGGGGTCCAGTCGCCCTGAATGCGAATCGCCAGCCGGGTGCCGATCACGCTGCCCGGGAGCGGCTGGGGCGCCGCGAGAGTGCCGCCCAGGGGCGCCACCTCAAACCGGTCCGGGAAGGTCTGTTGGGTATAGCGCCCCAGGTGGTAGTAAATCACCGCGGCGTCGGCCCGGCCATAGGCCACGGACCAGGGCGAATCCCGGTGATGGATGCGGGGGCCGGCCAGCCATTTGTCCGGCTCGCGGCCGGGGTCGTTGAAGATCCGGTTAATCAGGTCCGCGGCCGTGGCCCCCCCCGGCGGCTGCGCCTCGTGGGCCGCGATGCCGTAAATGGTCCCCAGATAATTCCCAAACGCCCCCGGCTCCAGGTCGGGGTTCGGGGTGACCAGACGCACCCCGGCCCGCCCCAAATCCCACACGCTCTGGATCTGCTTGGGGTTCCCCTTTTTGACCAGGATCACGGCCCCCCGGTCCTGGTAAAGGGGATAAGCCGGCCCCTCCGTTAAGCCCGCTTTTCCCAGTTTTTCGATGACCTTGCCCGTCGCCACCACGAGGGAGGGTTTGCAGGTGGCCAGAAGATTGCCGATCTCCACCCCCTGCCGGGTAATCTGGTCCAGGGGCACCGGGGGACTGGTGGTATAAAACCAGTTGGCCAGGGGCCGGTCTTTAAACTGCGCCAGGAAGATGGGCCAGAGATCACGGAGGGCCGGATGATAGTTGCCTTCGGTGGAGAAGGCCAGGTCGCAGGCCGAGATCACCCCGTGAAAATCGTCGAGGGTGTTGGAGGTGGGATCGCTGAGATTGGGGTGCGTGACCTCCCGATCCCCGGGCCATTCCAGGAGCAGGGGGGCGTCGATCACCGGCTGGCCGGTTATCTGGGGCATTGCGGCTCCCAAGGCTGGGCCTCCTGTCAGGCAGGTAAGGGTCATAAGAACAAATAGCCTAAGGACTTGCTCTAGTTATTAAATCATGGTTCGCAAAAATTTTCATTACCCTTCTGGCCGGGGTTTTCGGGGCGCCGGTCCCGGGGCGGCCTCTCCCCCGAGAAATGCAAGCTCCTCACCCTTTACGAAACACCCCCCATCCCCGGGTTATCTAACCGGCCTCCACCGGGGCCGCAAAGGTATTGCCCAGAATCACCTGGGCCGCGGCCAGCTCGTGCTGGCGAATGATCAAGGAGATGGACGAGATGGTGCAGCTCAGGGCCAACAGCGAGATATGGGCCTGGTCCAGGGCCGCCACCAGGCTGTGGGCGATGCCGTAGCGGTCGCCGAAATGGGGGCCGTGGAGAAAGATGCCCGCCACCGGGGTGAGGCGCATGGGCCGAATCTCCGGCAGGTGGTTGCGCAAAATCCGCCTGACTTCGCTGCCGTGGTCGTCGCCGCCGGGTTGCCGCCGGGCGGTGCTGAAGGACAGGATAAATTCCTGGCTCCCCAGGCCCGGCAGGGCCACCAGAAAGGGGATAATCAGGCCCAGTTGCCCCATCTCCATCAGGGCGGCGGCAAAGCCGGCCAGGATGTCGGCGCTGGCGATGCTCATGCCCCAGAGGTCCAGGTCGGACTGGGGGATAATCCAATAGACCTTGTTGACCTTCTCCTGGTAGGTGGCCACCACCTTTTCCAGGTATTCCTTGGGAGGGGCCTGGGCCGAAAAGAATTCCTCGGGCGACGCGAAGCCCGGGAAATAAAAATGCTCGAACAGGCGCTCCACCGCGGGCTTGATGCGGGAAGACGACAGCACCGCGGTGATGGCGGAGGGGGAACTGGCCAGCCCGTGGAGCACCACCGGGGTCCGGGCCAGGCTCTTGATGAAGGTGCCGATGACTTCCGGGCGTTTGTCGTGCGGGAAAACCGCCAGAATCGCGGTGCCCGGCTTTAAGGCCAGGGAGCCGGCGGGGTCGGCGTGGGTTTTGAGCAGGGCTAAGGCGGCTTCGCCGGTGTCGCTGGCGGTGCACAGGACTTCGCGATCGCCGGCCACATGGGTCAAAAAGCTGAGATTGATGCGGGCCCGGGCCAGAGGGGCGCAGACCGCCGGGCCCAGGCGGTGGTCTGCCAACGGCGAGGAGGACGCCACGCAGGCGCCCTCCTCCAGAACTTTAAGGCCACCTATCCTGATCCGGTCGAATTTTTCCAAAGTTCGTGGGAGTCATACCTTTATGGTTAAAGTAATCTTAATACCGCTTCCACCAGGGTGGCCGCATCTACCGGTTTGGGAATAAAGTCTTCGGCTTCCACGGCCATCCCTTCCGCATGGCTGTAACTGGTGGTGGGCACGGCTTCGCCCACCGCAGTGAGGAGGATGATGGGAATTTCGTTGGTCCACTTATTGGATTTCAACTCCTTGCAGAGCTCGTAGCCATTTTTTCTGGGCATCATGACGTCCAGGATCAACACGTCCGGACGGCGTTTCTTAATGGCTTCCTCCCCTTCGATCCCATCGTATGCCTTCCCCACTTCAAAGCCCTTGGCTTCCAGCATCATGGCTACGGTTTCCACCAGATCCGGATCGTCGTCAACGATCAATATGTACTTTGAAGACATGAGACCTCCCCTTTTAAGATGAGCATATTGGCATTATGAACTCAAAATTGTGAAATTACAAGGTCCCTGAGGACTCGCGCGGCTTCGGGCAATTCTTTGGCCCTCCCTCAATCTTAAGCCAGTTGCGGCCTGGGAAAGAGGCCGACCCGCTCCACGATTTCCGGCACTTTCTCCTCCCATTCGATGGCCATGATGTGGAACCCCCGGACGCCTTCCACCTCCTTCAATGCCTCGATCTGGTCCACCGCCAGGTTGATGCCTTCCTCGGCCTGTTTTTCCTTGGGGACGCCGCCGATGCGCCGCACAATCTCATCGGGAACATCAATGCCCGGCACCCGTTTTTGCATGTACTTGGCCATGCCCACGTTCTTCATGGGGGTGATCCCCGCCAGGATGGCCACTTTTT
>CAYNMI010000049.1:0-12149 GCA_964398095.1 uncultured Desulfobacca sp. | reverse complement strand
GGCAATACGGTGATCGTCATCGAGCACAACCTGGAGGTCATCAAGACCGCGGACTACCTCATCGACCTGGGGCCGGAAGGCGGGGACGGCGGCGGCGAACTGGTGGCCGCGGGCGCCCCGGAAGAGGTGGCCCGGCACCCGGAGTCTTACACCGGGCGGTTTTTGCGGCCGCTGCTGGAGGAAAAATTTCAGCCCGTGCCCAGGAGGGAAAAAACCGGATAGTTCCAGGGTTGCCGCAGCCGATCATGGCGGCCACAGGCCGCCATAGAACAGGCCTCAGTGGCCGCCGCGATACGGGATTTAGGGTGCGCAGGGGGCACTGCGACCATATATGCAAGGAAAAAGCAAAGCACAGGCGAGACGCCTGTGCCACCTAATTGATGGCAATTTGCCGTTACACCCGCAGCACTCCCGTGACCCGGGCGGCGACCTCCTCAAGATCGGCGTCGTGGGGCCGGCCCTGGATGTCGCCGAGGCGGCCCAGGCTGGAGAAATCCTGCATGCGGCCCTGGGCCGGGTAGGCGCCGATAAAGTACCATTCCGCCACGACTTCAAATCCCAGATGATCGAATAACTGGCCCATGAATTTCCCCGCGGGGAGGGCCTCGTTGACCCCGGTATGGGCCCCGCCATAGGTGCAGTAAACCACGACTTTTTTGCCGGGGCGCCGGGGGGAGGCGGGTTTAATTTCACCCGCGGCGGCATAGGCGGCCAGCCGGGCCTTGATGAACTCCTGCAGGCCTTTGCCGGGCAGCCACTGGTAGACCCCGGACCCCACAAAGATGAAGTCGTAGCTGAGTAAATCCAGGTCCTGGTCCCCGGTGATTTTCACCGTGTCGATCTGATGTCCCAATTGGGCCACCGTGGCCGTGATCCGGTCCGCCACTTTGGCGGTGTTGCCCGTGGAGGAAAAATAGAGGTTGAGAATTTTCATAAGGTTCTCCTTATATGGTTTTCGGTTTTCAGTTTTCAGTTTTCCATAAAATAATTTAGGGAATTCATTATGTTAGCCGGAGAGTTTGTTGCATCTGAATCTGAAATTGGTATAAATCCAAGGCGTCACGCTCCCCTTAAATAAAACACAAACGAGACGGCTGGACTACCAGAATTTGTCTATCGGCACATCAAGGAGGAGAGCATATTACCCCGAAAGCGGCGTCCGATGCCACCGGGAGAAATCCTGCGGTATGAATTCCTGGAGCCCCTGGGCCTTACTCAGAAGCGGATGGCGGCGGCGCTGGGCATCAGCCGGGTGCGCCTCAGTGAGATTCTCCGGGGGAAACGGGCCATTACGCCGGACACGGCCTATCGCCTGGCGAGATTTTTTGACACGACTCCGGATTTTTGGCTGGGACTGCAAACGGACGTGAGTCTGTGGGATACTTTGCAGGCTCGCGGTAAGGAGTATGAGAAGATTAATACCGTTTTCAGTTTTCAGTTTTCAGTTTTCCGTAAAATAATTTAGGGAATTCATTATGTTAGCCGGAGAGTTTGTTGCATCTGAATCTGAAATTGGTATAAGCCGGTTAACGCGGTGGCCTAATAAGGAATTAAGAGCCGGTGAACCGAAGCAGAGCTTCGCAGACAGAGGCGTTCCCAAGTTAAACTTGGGAACGAGAGGCAAAAGAAAAAGCAATGCACAGGCGAGACGCCTGTGCCACCAGGTAATTAAGGCTTTTTACCGAAAACGGAAAACGGAAAACGGAAAACGGTTTTTACCCTTCGGCCATGGTGAGGTTGTAGGCCAGGTTGTCCAGCTTGACGGTGAAGTCGACGTTTTCCACGGCCATGCCTTCGGGGACCTGGAGTTGGATGGGGGCGAAATTGAGGATGGCCTTGACACCGGCGGTGATGAGGCGCAGGGCGGCGATTTGGGCCTTGGCGGCGGGAGTGGCGATGACCCCGATCTCCACGCCTTTGTCCTTGACCACCTGCTCCATCTCTTCCATGGGGTGGATGATCTGGCCGCTGGGGAGCCGGCGGCCCACCTTGGCCGGGTCGATGTCGAAGACCGCCACGAACTCGTAGCCCTGGCGGACGAAATTCTGATGGGCCAGCAGGGCGGAGCCCAGATTGCCGATGCCCACCAGGGCCATCTTCCAGGTCTTGTTGAGGCCCAGGATGCGTTTGATTTCGAAGAGGAGTTCCTTGACGAAATACCCGACGCCCCGGATGCCGAACTCGCCAAAATAGGCCAGGTCCTTGCGGATTTGGGCCGGGTTGATGCCGCACTTTTGGGCCAGCTTGTCCGAGGCGATGATCTTGACCCCTTCCTGGGACAGGGCCTCAAGATGCCGGGAATAAATGGACAAACGGGTGATGGTGGCTGTGGGAATTTTAGAAAATTTCATCGCAGAGCGCATCAGTTAGCCATAATTAGGTCCGACAATCCTTGTGGAATTTTGCACAAATCCAGCCCCGGAAAGGGGGGCACCAGGCCCCCCTTTTGATTTAAAGTTCCTTAGATCTTGAAGCCCAGGGCCGCGGCAATGGGTTTGGTCATGGGGTAAGCATAGAGAATGATCAGGGCCACGACCAGGGCGTAAATACACAGAGATTCGATCATGGCCAAGCCGATCAGCATGGTGACGGTGATTTTTCCGGAAGCCTCGGGGTTACGGGCGATGCCTTCCACCGAGCTCTTCACGGCCAGGCCCTGGCCGATGCCGGTACCGAAAGCGGCGATGCCGATGCCAATACCGGCAGCCAGCACTGCATAGCTGAAAAAGGTGCCCAAGCTGGCGGAAGCGCCAGCCGCGCCGCCGGGCTCAGCCGCCAGGGCCAGGGAGGCCCACAGCAGGGTTACCAGCATGCTCAGTCCAAGAACCAGGGATTTTCTCATTTCCAGAAACCTCCTTACGATGTGTTGAGATATGTGAAGTGGCCTTCTTCCAAAGTTGTTGGCGACGCAGGCTAAAGCCTGCGGCTACGGGTTATTAATGGGCGTGCTCCATGGACCCGGCAAAGTACATCATGGCCAGCAGGGTGAAGATGAAGGCCTGCACGGCGCTGGTGAAGACCGCCAGGAACATCATGGGCAGGGGAGCCAGAAACTTCCCGGCCAGGAACAAGAGGATGGCCAGGACCAGGTCCTCACCCATGATATTGCCGAAGAGACGGAGGGTCAGGGAGAGCACCCGGGCGCAGTGCCCCACGACCTCAATGGGGAAGAACAGCGGCGCCAGGGCCGGAATCGGTCCCAGGAAGTGCTTGATATACTTGGCCCCATGGTACTTGACCCCCAGATAGTGAGTAAACACGAAGGTGCACAGGGCCATGGACAGGGGCGTATTGATATTGGCGGTGGGGGAGAAGAACCCCGGGATCAAGCCGATGAGGTTACAGGTCAAAATGAACAGGAATAACGTGCAGATGAAGGGAAAAAAGGCGCGCCCTTCTTCGCCGGTAACCTCCACCATGAACTCTTCCAGGCTGCTGATGATCAGCTCAAAGACGTTCTGGGCGCCTTTGGGCACCAGGGAAACCCGGCGGCTGGCCAGGAGGCCCAAACCCACCAACAGCCCCATGATGAGCCAGGTATAGGTGACGTGGGGCGGGATATGGGTCTTAAAGAATCCTTGGATGAGATCAAGAAATAGAATGGGGTGTTCCATGGGACGGGTTTGCCTCCTTATGCTTGAGCTTGATCAGTTCGTGAATGGCGGCCAGCATCAAAGTCACGACTACGGTGGAGAGACCGAGCACCAGGCCGAAGATATTGACCCAGCCATGGGTGACTAACAGGAAAATAATGGCCACCAGCGCAAAAAACCGCAGCATCTGCCGGGCGGCGAACATGGCCCTGGCCCGGGAGCCTTCCCGGGGGCTGTGGGCCAGTTGTCCGAGGGTGCCCTTGAGGGCATGATGCAGGAGGTGGAAGTTGAGGACCGCCACCAAGCCCCCCACCAGGATTCCCAGGGCGAATTCCCGGCCGCGCCAGCAAAACCCGGCCAGGACCAGCACCGCCAGGACGGACCAGTTGGCGATTTTCAAGTGGCGCGGGGAGGTGATATCAATATAGCCGCTCACTTCTTCTCCTGGTCCTGGTATTTTTTGCCCAACATATAGACGTTGCGGAAACCGGCGGCGATTCCCACGATCAGGCCGATATAGAAAAAGAGCATGTTGTGAAAAGCCCCGGAGAGCCAGTAACCCAACAGGCCGCCGATGGCGATGGAAAACACCAGGGCCATGCCGATGGAGCTGGCCCGATAGCCGCCGGAAAAGAGCTCACGCAAAAATTTTTTGGTGTCTTCCCTCAAGGCCTGCCCGCCGGGATAGGTCTCCCGGAGAAAATGATTCTTTTCACATGTGCCTACCTATCATACCCCCGAGCCATAGTCAATAATTTTTGATAAAAAGGTGGGGAGAAAATATTGTCCCGGATTAGCTAAAAATATGCGAGAGTTATATCCGGCCGGGGGCCGGGGGACGGCCTCCGGGGCGGCAGATGGGCCAACTATTTGTGCTTTTTTTCTCTAAGTTTGGTTATCCCGGGGGTCGGCCGGGGCTTCCCGGCGGACCGGAAGTTCGATGACAAAGGTGGTGCCCTCTTTGCCGGTGCGCTCCACGTATATCCGCCCCATGTGCTTTTGAATGATGCCATAGCTGATGGACAATCCCAGCCCCACGCCTTTGCCCACTTCCTTGGTGGTGAAAAACGGATCGAAGAGGCGGCTGAGATAGGGTTCCGGGATGCCGGGGCCGGTGTCCTGAAAGCGGATGAGCACCAGGTCGCCGTCCAGGGCCACCTCGGTGCTGACGGTGAGCCGGCCTGCCTCCATGGAATCTCCGCCGTTCATCAGCAGATTGATGAAGACCTGTTCGAGCTTGCTCTTGTCGCCCAGGACGGGGGGCAATTGGGGGTCCAAGGCCTGGACCAGGCGAATATTCTGGAAGGTGAGATGGTCCTCCACCAGGGAGATGACTTCCTCCAGGACGGCGTTGAGATTCAGGGGCACCATTTTGGAGGGCATGTGCCGGGAGAACTCCAAGAGACCCTGGACGATTTCCTTGCAGCGGGTGGCCTCCCGGACGATTTTCTCCACCTGGGCCCGTTCCGGGGCCTGGGCCGCCAGGTCCTCCAGGAGCAGGTAGCTGTAGACCAGGATGCCGCCCAGGGGATTGTTGATTTCATGGGCGACGCCGGCGGCCAGTTGGCCCAGGGCCGCGAGCTTTTCGGTGCGGCTCAGGTGCTCCTCCAGTTGCTTCCTGTGGGTGATGTCCCGGATATGAGTCTGGATGGCGGGCCGGCCTTCGTAAGTGGTGGGAAAGGAGACGCCTTCGAGGTCGAAGGTGCCGCCGTCCTTTCTGACCCCTTTCATTTTAAAGATGCGGGGGGAGGCGGTGCGGCGCTGCAACTGGGTCTGCCAGCGGGCCGCCACCTGGCGGTACTGGGGGTCGATGAACTGGAGGAGAGAGCGGTTCAGCATCTCCTGGGGGTCCTGGTAATCAAACATCTCCAGGCAGGCCCGGTTGACGTAGAGGAGGTTCATGTTGCTGTGCAGGACGATGCCGTCCAGGGAGGTTTCCACCAGGCGGCGGAATTTGTCTTCAGAATCGGTAAGTTCCCGGGCCAGTTGTTCCCGCTTGGTCATGTCCAGGATGACCTGGACCGCGCCCTGGATGCGGCCCTCATCGTCATAGATGGGGGAGGCGGTATGATAGAGATAGCGCTCCCGGCCCCGGAAATTGGGGAAATATTCATAGGCCTCGTAGGCGCCCGGCAGGTTGGGGGAGGGTTTCAGGTTTTTATCCCCGAAGAATTTTTCCAGGGCCTTGATGTTCTGCTCCACGACCAGGGAGGCCATGGAGGGCCGCTCATGGGTGTAAAAAGGCAGCCAGTAGCGGTAGGTCCCCACCATTTCGTGCCGGGAAAAGCCGGTGAGTTCCTCGCAGGCCCGATTCCAGTAAATGATGCGGTGGCTGCGGTCAATGACGAAAGTGGGCACCGGGAGGCCTTCCAGGATGCCTTCGGTGGTCTTTTTTTCCCGCAAGAGTTCCCATTCCTTGCGCTTGCGTTCGTTAATGTTCTTCAGGATGCCTTCGTAGCCGGCGATGTGGCCTTCTTTATTGCGGCGGACGATACCGGTGAGCAGGGCGTGGACCAGGCCGCCGCTCTGGGGTTTCAGGGTCAATTCCAGGTCCCGGATGTAATCCACCACTTCCACCTTGAGCTGAAAGCGCTCCCAGTCCCGGGGCTCTTGAAAGACTTCGCGCAGATGCGGGAGGCTGAGGGCCTCTTCCTTGGAGGCGAACTTCAAGAGTTCGACGCCGGCGGGGTTGAGGTCCAGGGGGCGGCCCTCCCGGTCGGTGACGAAGATCATGTCCTTGGAGCCTTCAAAGATGCGGCGGTAGCGGCGTTCCGAGCGCCGCAGTTCGTGGTAGAGGCGGGCGTTTTCAATGGCCAGGCCGATCTGGTTGCCCAGGATACCGAGGAAATATTTGCGCCGCCGGGAGGACTGGAAAGCACCGGCATTTTCCGCGGCCAGGTTGAGAAAGCCGGTGAGGTCGTCGCGATATCTTAAGGGGATGCTGACCACGGCCTGGAACCTGGGGTCGCGCCGGATCAGATCGGTAAAGGTGGAAGAGAGCAGGCGCGGGTCTGCGGTGATATCCTGAATGATTAAGGGTTCGATGGCGCGGGGCCGCTTGGCCCCCATGAGGTTTTCCAGGCGCCGGCCCGAGAGCTGGCCCAGGTATTCCTGGGGGAAGCCCTGGGAGGCGGCGTAGGTCAGGCGTTGGCGGGCCCGGTCCCACAAGAGCAACAAGCCGGCGTCAATATGAAAAAATTCCAGAACCGCGGCGAGGACTTCGTTGATGATCTCCTGGAGATCCAGGGTATGCGCGGCAATGGTGGCGATTTGATTAAACAGGTGGAGTTCCCGGTGGTGTTTCCGGTCTCCGGGTTCTTGCGGCTCCGGGGCCTCCATGGCGCCCACGGCTGCTTGTTCGGCCATTTCTGGCTCTCCTTGGGTGAGGTCTGACCGGGGCAGATGGTAGGGCGTGCCCCGAAGTTTATCGATGCGGTGGACTGACCGATAAATATGATTATCATATCAGAAAGAGGCCGGGGGAAGGAAGAGGCCGACAGGTTTGGAGCCGGGCTGGAAAGGCCGGATAAGGGGCGAGTGGCGGCGCTCAGAGGAAAATATCCCGAGTTTTTGAGCAGGTGGGGATCATGGTCGAGGTTGGGAAGTGATCAACAATGCCGGGATCAGAGAGGACTACACCGCCTCCTGGGGGCGCAGGCTTACCAGCCAGAAGGCCATTGAGGCCCAAGGGATTGATATAGCAGAAATTAATTAATCTACTTGCATTTCATTTATAATTATGATAAAATATTTTTCGAAAAAAGAATTGGTTTCGAGAAGAGGATGGTTTTGAGGTTTGCCTCGAACCAGGGGGCCATTGACATCGTGGGGACAGAAATAGTTAGGGGTGAGGCAGAATGAGCCCGGGATGAGTTGCAGTAATGGACCCGTGGGGGGCGACAAGGCGCCGTAAGCTCCATAACTATTTAAAATACTTAGGTTTGCAGTAAATCAATTTTGGTATTGATTGGCTGCAAAAGGGCGGTTTTACTGCCGGCAAGCAGTGAGGTTCGATATGCTGAGAGAACAACTTTCATTTTGGAT
The DNA here is from genome assembly GCA_964398095.1 of uncultured Desulfobacca sp. Classification (GTDB taxonomy): domain Bacteria; phylum Desulfobacterota; class Desulfobaccia; order Desulfobaccales; family 0-14-0-80-60-11; genus 0-14-0-80-60-11. Next base: position 4,512 of record CAYNMI010000049.1, on the reverse strand, counting down.
GGTGATGTTACTTATTATGCTCATTGTCATTCCGGTATCGAGCCTGATAATTAGCTATCTGAAAGGCAGGAAGACAAAGCGTCAATATGGTAATTCCCGGTCAAGCTATTTTCCCTATAATATGGAGCCGGATCGCGTAAACTCCAGGCGTCCCATCCTTGAGCCGGTCCTCCAGAAGAGGGAGACCAGGGATAGGAGTCCAGAGTCTCCGAAGTCTCTGGAGCCCGCACTGGATGCGAAGATCAGGGAAGCCAGCGCGGTGGCCGAAGCCTCCAGTCTGCCCAGGGTAACGGCGTTGGAGGCCAGGATCGAGACCTTAGGCCGGACCATCTCTCAACTGACGGTCAAGCTGGCGGCTCTTGAAAAAGCGCTGCAGGAGGCCAGGGGAGAAGAGACGATCCGCCGATATACGGAGCCGGTACTCCGGAAAATGGAGACCATTGAGGGGAGCCTGGAGTCTCTGAAGTCTCTGGAGACGTCCATAGATGCGAAGATCAAGGAGGCCAGCGCCGTCGCCGAGGCCTCCAGCCAGCCCACAGCAACGGCGTTGGAGGCCAGGATCGAGACCGTAGGCCGGGCCGTCTCGCAAATGACGGTCAGGCTGGCCGCTCTCGAGAAAGCACCTCAGAAGGAGGGGGGAGAGGAGGCGATTTTTCAATATATGGAGCCGTTAATCCAGAGAATGGAGACCATTGATGGGACCCTGGAGTCTCTGCAGTCTTTGGAGACGTCCCTGGATGCCAAGATCAAGGAGGCCGCCGCCATGGCCGAGGCAGCCAGCCTGCCCAGGGTAACGGCGTTGGAGGAAAGGCTCGAGGCCTTAGATGAGGCTATCTCGCAACTCACGGTCACACTGAACCCTCTCGATACACCTCAGAGGAACTCTCTAACGCTGTTCAAACGGTAAGAGAGAGATGGGTTTTCGGGAAGATTAAAGAAGGTTTATTTGATTTTTAAATTCGCCTAAATCCCAGGAGTATCCCCCAGGGTTGTTGCAGCTCACGCGGCTCATTCCCAAGCCGCCGCTTCCTGAAGGTATATTGAACCCAGGCTCTACTGAGCAATTCCCTCAAATTATTTGGTTTTTTCTGTAGGGCACGTTGTACGCCCCATTTTTGGTGCGTGAAGCGCGCCCGAAAAGAAATTACTTCTGGCAACTGCCAGATATCGTAAATCAGGGGTGAGAGGAGATCAGGGGTGGTTGTCCAGATAGCGGGGGGCGAGATTGGGCCAGAGCTGGGAGGTGCGGCAGCGGGCCGCCTGGACGATGGCCTGCAGTTGGGAAAGGGCGGTGGGGAGGTCGTCGTTGATGATCAGGTAGTCATACCAGGAGACTTCCTGGAGTTCGGCCCGGCCGTTGGCCAGGCGGCGGGCCAGTTCCTGGGGGTCCAGGCGGCCCCGGGCGGCCAGACGGCGGGCCAGTTCCGCCAGACTGGGGGGCAGGATGAAGATCAGGGTGCCCTGGGGGAATTCTTGTTTGAGGGCCCGGGCCCCCCGGGAATCCAGGTCGAAGACCAGGTCCACGCCCTGGCGCCCCATCTCCCGGACCCACTCCCGGGAGGTGCCGTAGCCGAAGCCGAACTGCTCCACCCATTCTGCCAGGGCGCCGGCGTCCCGGAGGCGCTGGAACTCCCCGGGGCTGACAAAGAAATAGTCCCGGCCGTCGATTTCTCCCGGGCGGGGCGGCCGGGTGGTGTAGGAAATGGAGAACCTGAGCCTTAGGTCCGCGGCCATCAGGGATTTGAGCAGGGTGGTCTTGCCCGTGCCGGAAGGCGCGGTTATGACGAAGATTTCCCCGGGCACCTAACTGTCCTGTTCCCCCGGGTCCGGCCGCGTGGCCGCGCCATGGCCGTTCATGCGTTGGGATATGGTCTCGGCGTGCACCGCGGAGAGGATGATATGATTGCTGTCGGTGACGATGATGGAGCGGGTCTTGCGGCCGTGGGTGGCATCGATGAGACGGTCGGCCTGGGTGGCCCGCTCCCGCAGGCGTTTCATGGGAGCCGAGCCCGGCATGACCACCGCCACGACGCGATGGGAGATTACGGTATTGCCGAAACCGATGTTGATTAAGCGCCCTTCCATGGTTTGATTTCCTCCTTCTTCCTACTCGATGTTTTGCACCTGCTCCCGGAGGCGCTCCAGGGAGCCCTTGATTTCCAGGACGGCCTGGGAGATGCCCAGGTCGCCGCTCTTGGAGCCGATGGTGTTGGCTTCCCGGAGGATTTCCTGGAGCAAGAATTCCTGCTTGCGGCCCACGGGCCCCGGGCCGGCCAGGGTTTCCTGGAATTGGGCCAGGTGGCTCTCCAGGCGGGCCAACTCTTCGGCCACGTCCCGGCGTTCAGCCATGAGGGCCACCTCCTGGGCCAGACGGGTTGGGTCCACCGGGCTGCCCTCGGGAAAGAGTTCCGCCAGGCGAGTGGTGACCTTTTCCCGCCAGAGTTGGGGCAACAGCGGCGCCTGGGCGGCGATGCGGCTGATTTCCCGGCGGATGTCGGCCAGGTGCGACGCCAGGTCCGCGGCCAGGGCCGCGCCCTCGGCCAGGCGCATCTCCTCCAGGAGGTCCAGGGCCTGGTTCACCGCCTGGGAGACCGCCTCCCAGGTCTCTTCCACCTCCAGGTCCTGATTGGCCTGTTCCTTGGCCACAATCAGGTCCGTAAAGTGAAGAAAATGGTCCAATTTAATGGATTCGGGGGTGTTGCCGGCCAGCCGGAGCCGCTCCAGCACCGTGCGGACGCCGGCCACCATGCCCTCATCCAGCTTCAGGGTCAGGGGCTTCTCGCCCAGGGACTCCCAGGAGAGCTGCATATCCACCCGGCCCCGGTTCAGGCGGCTCTTGATGAGCTTGCGGAAGCGGTCCTCCAGGGCCCAGAGGCGCCGGGGCAGGTTGAGGGCCAGCTCCAGGAAGCGGTGGTTGACGGTTTTGAGTTCCACCACCCATTTCTGGCTGGGGGTTTCCACTTCGCCGCGCCCGTAGGCGGTCATGCTCTTGATCACGGGGCCATCGCCTTGAGTTGCCAGAGGTATTTTTGCCGCACAAGTTCCAACAAGGCCGGGAGCTCCCCCCGGGCATAATCCGGATAAGTCCAGGGGAGGGGCTGCCAACTTCCCTGGCCGTAGACCAGGGTCAGGTCCCCGTAGATGCCTTGATCCAGGTAAATGCGGTGAGAGTAATTTTTCCCGGTGGCCAGGACCAGCCGCGCTGGGGCCACGTATCCGGGGTCCAGGTTAGCCAGCCGCCGCGCCCCCAGGCTAAAGGCTTGCTCCAGGGTATTGGTAAAGACTTTCCAGTCCGCCAGGCGGGCCGGATCGGCCAGGTGGAGGAAGGAAACCAGGCGCCGGCCCAGGTGGGGGCCCATTTCGGGGGCGTAGTAAGCGGTGGCGTCGAAGGGCCACCATGGTCCCACCAAATCCGGCGGCCCGAAATATCCTGCGAGTCTGTCCACCAGCGCCGGGCCTAAATCTTCCCGGGCCAACAGCATACTGACCACGGGCTTTACCGGCGTTGCCCGGCCCGGCCTGCTCATTGTCTGCCTCTCTTCCGAAACGCAAATCATTCTAAGGCAGGCGGGAGGCAAACGCAATGGAAAAAATCATGTGAAATTTAGCGCAATTAGGGGTCTGAAGCCGTCTAGAAGCGTGGCGGGGAGGGAGGTTGGAAAAGATCAGAAAGGCTGGAAGGTTAGGTGGGAATCTTTATCAGACAATTTCCGGCTCATGGCAAGGGGGCCGGGGAAGCTGGGGTGATTATGGGGGAGGGAGGGTTGCTTTCGGGGGATTCCCGGCGGATAATGGGGAGAGGGAATCCGAAATTTCATTAAAAAGCACTCCTTATGGCGCTCCTGGTCTGTGAAACCTTTGTCAGTCTCATGGGTGAATCCACCCGGGCGGGGCTGCCGGCGTATTTCATCCGCCTGACGGGGTGCAATCTGCGCTGCCGCTACTGCGACACGACTTACGCCTATGAGGGCGGGCGGGACATGACCGTGGGGGAGTTGGTGGCCGGGGCCCTGGCCCAGCCTTACCGGCTGGCGCTGGTGACCGGGGGCGAACCCCTGCTGCAGGCCGGGACCCCGGCCCTGTTAACGGCGTTGCTGGACGCCGGGTTCAGCGTCTGCCTGGAGACCAACGGCTCCCGGCCCATCGGGGCGGTGGAGGCCCGGGTGCACCGGATTCTGGACCTGAAATGTCCGGGGAGCGGCATGGCCGAACACAACGACTGGGGCAACCTGGAACACTTGAGTTCCCGGGATGAGGTCAAGTTCGTGATTACGGGCCGGGAGGATTTTAACTGGGCCCGGGAGGTGGTGGTGCAGCACCACCTGGCCGAGCGGCTGCCGGTGCTGATGTCGCCGGTATTCGGCCGGGTGGCGCTTACCGAGGCCGCGGCCTGGATTCTGGAGAGCGGGCTGCCGCTGCGGCTGAATCTGCAACTCCATAAATATATCTGGGGACCGGAGGCGCGGGGGGTGTGAAGGCGGGTTTTGGGTTCTGGGTTTTGGGTTTTGGGAA
>CAYNMI010000048.1:0-12221 GCA_964398095.1 uncultured Desulfobacca sp. | reverse complement strand
CCAATGGCAAAGATGCTGGCCAACTCATGGGTCACCACCACCATGGTGGTGCCCAGGCTTTCACGCAGTTCCAGGATCAGGTCATCCAGGCGGCGGGCGCTCACCGGGTCCAATCCGGCGGACGGTTCATCAAAAAACAGGACCTCCGGGTCCAGGGCCATGGCCCGGGCGATACCGGCCCGTTTCTGCATGCCGCCGCTGATCTCGGAGGGATAAAACTCTCCGAATCCGGCCATGCCCACCAGCGCCAGTTTCAGTTCCACCACCTCGCGAATCTGGCCCGGGCTTAAATCCGTATAGAGTTCCAGGGGCAGGGCGATATTTTCGGCCAGGGTCATGGAACTCCAGAGCGCCCCGCTCTGGTACATCACCCCGGCCCGGCGAATGATGCGGTCGCGGGTCTGGTGATCGGACCCCCAAAAATCGACATCCCCATACAAAACCTTACCCTTGGCCGGGGCCTTCAAACCGATTAAAATGGTCATCATGGTGCTCTTGCCACAGCCGCTGCCCCCCATGATGATAAAGATGTCTCCCCGGTTGATGGTAAAGGTCAGGTCCCGCATGAGGACAAAGTCGCCGTAGGCCATGGTGAGATCGCGTACCGTGATGTGGGCTTCTTTTTCCGTCATGGTCAATGTATCCTGACGAGCTGAACTGGTGTCACTGCCGCTAAGCGGTAATCTACTCATATTCCCAGAAAATTGCACAAGATGGTGATCACGGCCGTGGAGACGATGATCCCGACAATGGCGGTGACCACCGCGGACGTGGCCGCGTCACCCACCGCCGAGGCGCTGCGGCCGCACTGCATGCCGCGCATGCAGCCGGCCAGGGCCACGATCACGCCGAACACCAAGCCGGAAAACAGGCCGATGCCCAAGTTCCAGAGACCCACCGCCTTGGCGGTCTCGTGATAGTATTGGATAAAGCCGATATCGAGCATCCCGACCCCCACCACCATGCCTCCCAGGATGCCCATGATATTGGCATAAAGGCACAAGAGGGGCATCATCACCGCGAGGGCCAACATGCGGGGCAGCACCAGAAACTCCATGGGCGATATGCCCAGGGTTTTCAGGGCATCGATCTCCTGGTTCACCTGCATGGTCCCCAGTTGGGCGGCAAAGGCCCCACCCGTGCGGCCGGCCATGACGATGCCGGTCATGATCGCCGCCATCAGGCGCACCATGGCAATGCCCACCAAATCGGCCACATAAATTTGGGCCCCGAAGAGCTTCAGCTGGATGGCGCCGATAAACGCCAGGATCAGCCCCACCAAAAAGCAGATGAGGGAGACGATGGGCAAGGCTTTCCCGCTACAGGACTGCATGATCAAGCGCAGATCGGAGCGGCGGTACTGGGCCTTACCGCGCAGCAGGCTGCCAACGGCAATGACCGCATCGCCGATGAATTCCAGCAGTTCACCTACGGATCGGAAAAAATAGACGGTTTCGTTGCCCATATAGGTGAAAAACGACACCTGCTCCTCGGCCTGGCGGGCATCTTTCTTTTCCGGCACCGCCGCGGCCAGTGCCAACAGCCTCTGCGCCCCTGGGGGCAGTGCGTCGCTGTTCAGGCTGATTTGTTGCAGGGAGCAGAATTTGTGGACGTTAATCAGGAAGGTCAAGAGCCCGGTGTCCCAGGAGGCCAGTTGCCGGGCGTCGAAGACCACCTTACGAACCCCCGGATTGGCTTCGAGCTTTTGCCGAACTCTATCAGCTCCCGGCAGTTCGCCGCTCAACTTCCAGTCCCCGGCAAGAATCACCTTGAGTGTGTCTGCTGAGGGTTGCTCCAGGCTCATTTCGCCATGGGCCGTCATGTGGTTTTTCTCCCTATTGACCTGGGTGAACTGTCCCGCTACGACGCCGAAATCTTCCCTATGATTGGTTACTTAAAACTAAGAACTCTGCCCTCAGTGTCAATCGCCAGTCTTTGGGAGACAGGCCACAGTAAACCTTTAGGGCCTATGAGGTGCACGTCCCGGAAGGGATCAGGAATTTCTCTGCCCTGGCTCTAGAGATATCCTGCCCTGGCCGGACTATCGGCCTCTAAGCTATTTGCCCAAACCCCTGCTTTATAAAATGGTCATGCTGGCGCCGCGGCTAATCTAATATTTATAAATTCCTGATGCCTGGCGCGGCGCTCAGGGTGCCAGAAAATTTTAATATTACCATAGGTTTCCGTCAAACACCCGGGTTATCTGGGCGGGGTCAAAGGCCGACCTGGGTTTGCCCTGAGGGGGCGGCGCTGGAGCCGGAGAGCCAGATGGCGCGGGCCGCGCTGGCCCACGTGCATTTCTTCCGCAATGCGCGGGAGTTGTTTCTGTGGGAAGCTGAAACTGCCTTGGCCCTTAACCCCAACGCTCCCGCCCCGGTCGGGTTTCTGGGCTGGCTCCTGGCCCTCTATGGCGAGAATTGTAGGGGGGTTCGCGAACCGCCCCTACAGGGGTTGTGACCATGAACCCAGAATTATCTTTATGACGGCACTTTGGTATTAAAGGAGGCTGAAGAGCATCTTGGTGGCCACCGCGATGATCAGGAGGGCGAAGATGCGTTTGAGCCCGGCGACGGGGAGGCGGTGGGCCAGGCGGGCGCCCAGGGGCGCGGTCAGGACACTGGCGGCGACAATGCCGCCCAGGGCCGGGAGATAGACGTACCCCAGGGAGTGAGCCGGCAGACCGGCAACGTGGAGGCCGTTGACGATATAGCCGGCGGTGGCGGCGACCGCGATGGGGAAGCCGATGGCTGCGGAGGTGCCGATGGCATCGTGGACCGGCAGATTGCACCAGACCATGAAGGGCACCGACAGAATGCCGCCGCCGATCCCCACGAGGCTGGAAACCGCGCCGATGCCGTTGCCCACTCCGAACATGCCCAGGGGGCCGGGCAGACCCCGGGCCGGCCGGGGCTTCCGATTGCTGATGAGCATCCGCAAGGCCATATAGTAGAGGAAGGCGACAAAGATGCCTTTCAGCAGGTTGGTGGACATGCGTGAGGCCAGGCAGGAACCGAGAAAGGACCCCAGCAGGATACCCAGAACGATACGGCGCACCACGGTCCAATGCACCGCGCCCCGCCGGTGGTGGGCCCAAAAACTCGACACGGAGGTAAAGATGATGCTGGCCATGGAGGTGCCCAGGGCCAGGTGCATAAGGAAGCGGCTCGGCACCCCTTGCCAGGCCAGGGAAAAGACCAGCGTGGGCACAATGATCGCCCCGCCGCCGATCCCGAGCAAGCCGGCCAGGATGCCGACCACGGCCCCGAGCCCCAGATAAAGCAGGACAATTATCAGCATGGTGGATTCCGGTGCTTCAAAAAAAATAGGCGGGAGAATGATCCCCCGCCCGTTGACGTCCAGAAAAATTCCGCCATTACCGGGCCGTGGCCTTGGCCAGTTTTTCCCGGTGGGACATGCAATTGCGGCAGAGAGGCGTCTCCGGCATGATCTCCAGCCGGCGGGGCTCGATGGACTGGCCGCAGACCTCGCAATAGCCGTAGCTGCCGTTATCCAGCCGGTTCAGGGCCTCTTCGATGGCCTCCAGTTCCTGGCGTTTCGGTCCCAAGAGGGTGAGGTTGGTTTCGGCCATTAAACTCACGGTGGCCTGGTCCTCTTCGTCCCGGGCCGCGGCCAGCATCTCCTGATAGCCGTCGCCGATATTGCTCCGGAGCTGTTGCTTGACCTCCTGCCAGAGGCGCCGTTTCCGGTCCAGCAGGCGCTCTTTCACCTCATCCAGTTTCTCGGGGCTCGGTCCTGCCATCGCTTACTCCTCCCAGGATCGCGCCGGGGCCGTTTGGGGCCCCTGGCCTTATTCCAGAAAATCTTCCAGGGCCGCTTTGCGGGTGGGATGCTTCAAACGCTTGAGGGCCTTTTTCTCAATCTGCCGGATGCGCTCCCGGGAGACCTTGAAGGCCCGGCCGATTTCTTCCAGGGTATGTTCCACTTCCTCGCCGATACCGAAGCGCATCTTCATGATCTTTTCTTCCCGGGCGGTGAGGGTGGTGAGGATGGAGCCGGTCTTCTCCCCCAACTGGGATTCGAGAATGGCTTCGTAAGGCGACACCGCCTTGTCATTGCGGATAAAGTCGCCCAAGCGGTCGCCTTCGTCGCCCACCGGGGTCTCCAGAGAAATGAGTTCATCCGCCAGGTTGGTGACCAGGAGGATTTTCTCCTCCTGGACCCCGGAGCGTTCGGCAATCTCTTTGAGGCTCGGGTCCCGGCCCAGTTCCTTGAGCAGGTCATAGAAGGCCCGGTAGCAGCGGTTGCGGATCTCCTGGAGGTGCACCGGAATCCGGATGGTCCGGGTCTTGTCATAAATGGCCCGGGTGATGGTCTGCCGGATCCACCAGGAAGCAAAGGTGCTCAGACGGTAACCGGTGGTGTAATCATAGCGGGTCACCGCTTTCATCAAGCCCAGGTTGCCTTCCTGGATCAGGTCCGAGAAGGTCAAACCCCGGTGGAGATACTTCTTGGCGATACTCACCACCAGGCGCAGGTTGGCCTTGATCATCTGGTCCCGGGCCTGATTGACCTCCCCTTCCGTCAGGCGGATGCGGTGGGCCAGGTCCTTCACTTCCGTGGCTTCCGGGTGGTGCTTCTGGACCTGGTTGAGTCTCTGATGGATCACCTTGAAGAGCTTTTCCTTGCCTTGGGCGCTCTTGTCCGGCGTCTGGAACCAATGCTGGATTTTCTTCTGGAGGTAACGGACTTCCTCCAGGTCGGAATGGGCGATGGATACCAGATTCAGGATGTTATCCTGCCCCTCTTTGATAATGCGGCCCAAAGTCCGCTCTTCTTCCGGGGACAGGATGGAATAGCGCAGCATCTCCCGGAAATAGGCGGCCACCAGCCCTTCATGTTCAGGGATATCATCGGTTTCGATGACCTCGTCGATTTCCTCGTCCGCCGCCTCTGCGGCCAGGGGGCCGTAGCCGGTGGCATCCAGATGCTCGGAGACGTCCAACTCCGCGTCGGCCGGTCCCTCAAAGGGGGCGCGCAGCGATTCTCTCTCTTCTTCGGAGAGATGGAACTGGTCGTAAGCCAAAAACTCATTGCCGCCCAGTTCGATAAATTTCTTAAGGTAATCTTTTTCCATGAAATTTCGTCCTGTTTTGCTGCCCGGAATCGTCTAAAGTTTAAAAAGGTTAATTTACCCTTTATTAGACTGCTGTCAAGAAAAAAAGTTAATCGCGCTGGCGTTTATTTTCCCTTATCGGCATTTTTCCCAAAATTTTTCAGCTTTTTTAAGGTAATTATCCTGAGCGGAAAGTCAATGAATATTATGGACGAAATCTCTTCCATATCTAAAAAACTCATCCAACCTCTCCTTGACCCCTCTCAGGCCCCGGAGTATCATAAGCGCATCTCACCCGCCGAGGCCTGAGTCATGCCCCATCAACTGATTTGCGACCTGAAAGACGGCGCCAACGTCCAGCAATATTTCATGATGCGTCAGGCGCAAAGTGGTACGACCAAAGCCGGCAAGCCTTTCTTTAACCTGGTTTTGGGGGACAAAAGCGGCCTGATCAAGGCCAAGGTTTGGAGCGACGTTCTGAGCAAATGTCCCGGCCCCTTTCCCACGGGAAACCACTTTTTTGTCCAGGGGCAGGTGGAGTCCTACCAGGGCGAACCTCAGCTTAAAGTCGGTTATATTATCTCCGTGGAGGACCTCCGGGCCCAGGGGAAGGATCTCCGGAATTATGATCCGGACCTGCTCTGCCAGGCCACCCCGTATGACCGCCAGGAGTTGTGGCAGGAGCTCTGGCAACTGGCTGCAGAGGAGATCCGGCCGCCTCTCAGAGAGCTGGTTCTCAAGGTCCTGGACCGTTACGGGGAGGAATTCCAGGTCTGCCCCGCGGCCCTGCGCTATCACCACCCTTACCTGGGCGGCCTCCTGGAGCACACCTGGTTCGTGGCCCGCCACGCCCTGGCGTCCCTCAACCTCTATGGCGATCTCAACCGGGACCTGGTCCTGGCCGGGGCCATCCTCCACGACCTGGGCAAGATCAAGGAGCTGGCCAATCCTCCGGCCCCGGAACGCACCGTGCCGGGCCAGCTCCTGGGCCACGTGGTTCTGGGCTGGGAGATGGTGCGCTCCGAAGCCCAGGCCCTGGAGTTCTCCGACCCCACCTTACTGGTGCAGTTGGAGCACATCATCTTATCCCACCACGGGTCCATGGAGTTCGGCTCTCCCATCCTCCCCAAGACCCGGGAGGCCCTGCTGGTCAATTTCCTGGATGACCTGGACGCCAAGCTGAAGATGATGAGTCAACACCTGGAGAGCGACACCGGGGAGGGTGATTTTACCGCCTACAATCGGGCCCTGCAGCGCGACCTCTACAAGGGCGGTTCTGCTGCCGCCGGCGACCCGGAACCGGACCGGGAAATCGAACCATAATTCAAGATTCCCCTAGCCGCAGATGTTAACGTGAAAGTCCCACCGCAAGGGCGAGCCATGGGCGCGCCCCGATTGGTAATATTACTTGTTTGACGACAACTTACTCTGAGGGCCTGCACGGCCAAGGAGTGACGCAGGCCATGGCTGCGGCGCGGCTTGCCCTGGGCGGGAGTTGGGCCAGAACCCCAGTGAGGCTGCCCCCTTCATAATCTGCAAACGGTCAGCGACAGGCGTACGGCCTTGGACCAACCATGGATGTTGGAGGATGGTTTGGGATATTGCAATTTGCCAGGGAATCCGGTTAAACTTCTTGAAAAAGCCGGCATAGCTCAGTGGTAGAGCAGCTGATTCGTAATCAGCAGGCCGAGGGTTCGAATCCCCCTGCCGGCTCCAGCTTATCTGGTTTTGAGTTCCAGAATGTTTACCAATTCTTTACCGGTAGGTAAATTCCCCAGAAGATTTACCGATTCCTTGAGATGGTCGGGGGAGAGATGGGAATAGCGGTCGGTCATTTTAGAATCCGAATGTCCTAAAAGCCTTTGCACCGCCTTGAGATTGGCGCCCTTCATTACCAGGTGCGACGCGAAGGTGTGTCTCAGATCGTGGAAGCGAAAATCTTCAACCCCTGCCCGCCTACAGGCGCCGGCGAAGCCCTTTTTAACGTCCTGTAGCCGTTCACCGTCGGGGCCGACAAAGACAAAGGGTGACTTCCACTTATTTCTGATCTGCAATTCCTTGAGGACCTGGACAGCCCGGCCGTCAAGGGGTATCTGGCGAGATTTGCCGCTCTTGGTTTCCTTGAGATAGATAAAACCATCCCGGACCTGGTCCCACTTCAAACCCAGGATTTCACCTTTCCTCATCCCAGTATGCAAGGCGATTTCCACAATTGGGAGCAGGTGTAGGCTGCATGAGTTCAAGAGCTTTTCGATTTCCTCTTCCATTAGATATCTATGGCGCTGGTTATTCTCCCGGAAAGTCAGTCTTGAACCTTTCCTAAAGGGCGATACTTCCAACATGCCCCACTCAACCGCCTTATTCAGCATGTGCTTAAGGGCTGCCATTTCCCGGTTGACTGTGGCATCGGTCCTGGGCTTTCCGTTGGCGAGAGGGGTTGCCTTGCGCTTATTCCGGTAGGTTTCCAGGTCAAGATAAGAGAGGTCTTTTAACCGCTTATCTCCGAATGCCTCCCGGAGATACCTTACCGCATGGCGTTTGAAGCTCCGGTAAGATTTTTGGTGACCGTAGTTTTCGACATACCGGTCCGCCAGATCATCAAAGGTGATGGTCTGTTCTTTTTTGGATCCGAAAATCTCTTCATAGCTACCCTCTTTTTTGCTTACCCCCACCTTGGCGAGATAGGCCTCAGCTTCCTTTTTGAGCTTGAAGCACTTCATTTTCCGCTTACCTTGGGGATCGTAATAATCGATCTGATAGGTGACGCCTTTCTTGTTAACCCGCTTCCTTATGGTTGCCATGATTCGCCTCCAGCAGGCTTCACAACGTCTTTAGCCGGCCAAGTCTGCAATTCCACGGCCTTTAGCCTTTCCCCGACCTTGCTGGCCAGGGCGTCGGCTGCCGTCTTATCCCCCACCCGGATTGATTTCCTTTTGCCATTGTGGGCGATAAAAACCCATCAGGGCTTCCCCTTGCCCTTCACCTTTTGCCGGACTGTAACTCCCATGGCTCACCTCCCGTGAAAATTTGGACCCACAACATTGCGCAAAAAGCGGATTAAGCGCAAAAAGGGTTAGGCTGTGGTATGAAAATTCAGAAGCACCCCCCTGCGAAAGTTGCGAAAGTTTGCGTTCGGCCGCCACCCCTTCTCCCACCTTGATTGATTTCCTCTTCCCCTCATGGGCCATGAAAACCCACCACGGGTTCCCTTTACCTCGAATCTTCTGCCTTACCGTGACCCCCATTATTTCCTCCAGCAGGCATATCTGAATAGCGTAATGGATCGACACAATGCTCGGATGAAGCATTTCTGGCTTAATACGGCTGGCTAATTGCTTCTTGAAGCATTTTGAGCATTTTGAATTGCATCATTTTTTTGTTAAGTTAATTTTTTCAATAGGTTGCTAACTTATTTCCCCTCAGAAAAAATGATATGCGCTGACCTTCCTCGGCCTACGAAGCGCACCTTTCCCTCCGTTTCCAAGTTCTTTATTAGGCGATAAACCTGGGTGCGGTTAAACCCGGAAAAGCGGCGAATTTCAGCATTAGTCAGCTGTCCCCGTTCTTTTAAAAGCGCCAGAATGCGCAACCGGACCGCCTCTTCCTCCAACGGCAACTCCGCATCAACTGCAGCTCGCCCTTGAAGCCTGTCTGCCAGGTCTCTTCTCAAGCTATAGGTTGCCCCTCGCCCTCGTCCCCTCACCACCAGGTAACCCGCCTGGCGCAAGTGCGCCAGTTTATCAGCGGCGTCTTCTTCGGGGATTTGCAGCACTGCCGCTGCCCGCCATCGATCTAGAAGGGAGACCCGGACGAAGGACCGCAGGACCAAAAGGTCGTCTAGGTCCAAAGGTCGGCTTTTTCGTTCCTCTGAAACTACAAACAGGGCAAAACCCTCATGGGTCTGTAAGGGGACGACCAGCCTCACATGTGCCTCATCTGCACTATAGCGAGGCACATCTTTCCCCAGCCGCAACAAGACCTCATAAATGCGATCCACCCCGAGGCCGACTCGGTTCACCAATCCCACGGACTGGAGAGCCCGGGCCAGAAGTTCATTGCGATGCACAGGTGGATGTCTAAGGATGTTCTCCGGGGTGATGCCGCCTACAAAACCGCCCGGACTAACTATCTCCAACCGATCGCGGTAGAGGGCCACCTGCACCCCTTGACGAATAAAATAGTCCCGGTGGGTAACCGCATTAAGCACCGCTTCACGAGCCACTTCCCAGGAGAGGTCGGGAAACTCCAATTGACCAAAACCCTTTTCCTGAATGGTCCTGATGCGATTGTTTACCGAGACCAGTTTCTCCATCTCTCGAAGAATCGCCAATAGCGGTCCCCGTAAATCCTTACGTTGATCATAGCGGGTAATACTCCGGTATCGCAGGAAGGTGACCTCATGTTGCGGCACCTTTTGCCTTAGAACCTCAGCCCGACCCAATAACAGAAGTCCTGTAAAGGTAACATTGTTTGCTGAAATAAGTCCGAGCGCTTCTAAGAGTGGACGGTCCGCGAGCCGGGCCAGATCGGCGCTTTGAGCCTCCCTTTGGATAATCTTGCGGAGTTCTGTCAGTTCGGCTGGGTCTAGGTCATCTAAGGTAATTCCAGATATCGTTTCTGCGGTGGGGTCGAGTTGCCCGCCGCTGGCCAGCAAGTGCGCAAACGTGCGTCCCGTAAGGGGTTTGCACTCCTTGCCGATGCGAATCTTAGCAACTCCGTCGCTGGTAGTATGGGGAGGCATACCCTTGGGCACTTGGATTATCAAAACCGTGCCCTCTGGCTCTACCAGTTCCTCGATCTCCACTAAGATGTGAGGTTCGGTGCCGTCGTAGACAGCCCTTCGCAACCCGGCCAGGTCATAACGTCCTACCCCCTGAATAGCCTCCCGGCGAGAATTGGCCCTATCCCGAACCCCCAGAATAATGGTTCCACCCCGAGCATTGGCCAGACAAACCACCGTCTCCCGCAAGATGCGATGGAGAGTCTTGGCGTCGCTCTCCCAAGGCTTAACCTCCAGATCTTCATCTTCCAGGGCGTCCGCCGTTTCCCCATCGAGACGCTTCAATAAAGCCCTAATTTCTTCTTTTGATCGCATATTCCCAGATTAGCACTAAAGAAGTTATCTGTCAATAATGCATCATTTAATAAAATGCTTTCTAATCATTTATGCGCGTTGAAGCGTTTCATTTCGGCCGTCAACGGAAGCTATCCTGCATGGTGACGGCCAATACTAACTGAAGCTATCCCGGTTAACGAGTCTGGCGCCCAAGGCAATCAGGTGAGCGTTATCCTGGCTTTCCAGGGTGAAAAGAGGTTTCCTCCATGAGAGCATTTTCTGGCAAAACCGCTGTGTTTTGGTCCCTGGACCGGCGAGGTGCTCCGTTTGCATGTCTGGTCAGAGAATGTCCAACATATCATCATCAGACGATTCTGGGGCTTCCTCTCTCTTATCATGGACCTTACCATCACTTCCCGTCTGGACAGAGAGAAGATTGTGCCGGGTAAGAGACTCAAACCTTTGGAGAGCAGCTATCTCGCTGTCTTTACAGGTACTCATATACACCCATTTCGTCGCCCGGGTGATGCCGACGAATAATAACCTGATTATCCTAGCGTTAGTGACGTGGGGGAAAGAGGTACGGACCAGCCGGGGCAAAAGGACAGTATCAAATGTCAGACCCTTGGCGCTATGATATGGCATGATTTTGGGGAGGTCGTTGGTAAAATTCGTGTTGTCCGGGGTTTCAATTTCCAGGCCCGCCTCTCTGAAGCCCTGTGCAAAACCGAAAACTTGCCGTTTTTGCGGCAACAGCACCGCCACCTTTTCGCCTTTAGCCTGCCTGACCCGAAAGATCTCGATAAGACGCTCCCTTTCCTCTTCAAAATTTTTGGCGACGAAGAGCAAGGGAGTCTCCCGCTCTGTCTGCGCGGTCCGGTGCTGGCGGATATACGCTTCTCTCTCTTCTTGATCATCCACCAACGCGGAGGCCAAAGAGACGATAAAAGGACAGCAGCGGAACGCCTCCAGCAGGGATAGGTTGCGCCTTTTGAGCTTCAATCGTTGTAAGATGTCGGTCTCGGAAGAACCCCCTTCGTATATCTGTTGTTTATGGTCGATGCAGACCGTGATATGCCGGGCAATGGACCGCAGGATATCAAAGGAGGTCGCATCTAAATCCTGACCTTCGTCCACCATGATGAAATCATAGGGCACCTGGGGGAACAAATTGGCTTGTAGATGCCGGCACACCCGCCGCCTGATCTCCGGAAAATCAATTTTCCTCCCACTTCGAGGCATCGGTCCTCTGATGTGTTGCTGATAATAGCTGCGGCACCAGGCATCGAAGGTGATGACGCAGGTATCAGGAATATCCAGCAGGAAAAGCGCCGAGCGGATGTATTCTTTTAGGGCCTTGGTAAACACAAAGATTCGAAAACGCTCCGGTGGGACATACCAGAGGTCCATGAGGTGACGAGCCCGATGGAGCAGCACCTGGGTTTTGCCGGAGCCGGGACCACCGAAGATGAGCCGATGCTCTGAAGGTTTTAGCTCCACCGCCCTGATCTGCTCCGGCGTGAGGTCATCCAGGGGAAGTAACCAGGTGCTCATTGATCAACCTTAGCGACGGCCTGCGTCATGATTGGGAGTTGTCCGGAAGCGGCGACACCCTCTTGCTGAGCTCGCTTCTGGCGTTCAGCCTGGGCGGCAGAGATCTTTTCCTGGGCGTCCTGCATCTGGGCCGCCGTCAGATACCAGCCCAGTTCCCAGTCGCTCAGGCTGCTCACCGGCTCGAAAAGTCCCAAGGCTTCTTGCAGGCAGCTATTCCGCTCCTGGGGATTCTTCAGTTTTTCAGCCAGCATTGCCTTCTGAACCAAATAGGGCGCCTCCCGTTGTTGGCCCAGGGCTTTGTCAATGGATTCCATGGCCTCGGCATGGCGTCCCAGCTTGTCTTGGGCCAGTGACAGATTAAACCAGGGGCCGCCCCAGTTTGAGGCTTGGGCCGCTTCCCGATAATATTTCTCTTGCCTTTGGTGGTCGCCCAATTCCCCGTAATAAATGCCGATCTTATTAAGGATATCGGCATCGGGCCGGTTTTTCGCCCTTAACACCCTTTGCAGATATTCAATGGCTTTCTCCCTCTGGCGC
>CAYNMI010000047.1:0-12222 GCA_964398095.1 uncultured Desulfobacca sp. | reverse complement strand
AAAGGGGGACTTAAACTGCCAAATCCGCGCCTCCATCCTGATTTTAAGTCCAGCTCATTATGAGACGCTCCACTAGAACCTATTTCAAAACCTCCTTTTGCGCCAATTTGTCATGCTGAGCGAAGGGAAGAATCTAGTTTTTCCAATAACCTAGACCCTTCGCTAACGCTCAGGGTGACAATAAGGCTTTTTGCCATAACATTTTTGGGCAATTACCAGAAACTGCTCTCTCTATTCCGGGGGGGGAGGGGAGAGGACTGGGGTGGGGGGATTATACCGAGTTGCACTCAGAGATTATTTTCAGCAGCGAAAAGCTTTGGCCTGGACCTGCACAGGCGAGACGCCTGGGCCACCGGTTAGACTGCGACTTGATTTTAGAAGCACCGCAGGCAATTTACTCACCGGACCGCCTTGGATTCGACCCCGGCAAGCAACGCCAATCAGCTTTGGCGGGGGCTCTCCGGCCCCGCCGGCAAAATGCCGGGGCGCCGGGCTTTATGAGGGCGAATCTTTGGAGATGCGCTCGGGCCCGGGGGGGAAGTCGGGGGCGGCGGGAATGTTCTGTTTCTTCATTTTCTCCAGCAGGGTGGTGCGGTTCAGGTGAAGGAGCTGGGCCGCCTGACTTTTGACCCAATTGGTCTGGCGCAAGGCCTTGAGGATGAGGTTGCGTTCGAAGGCCTGCACCACATCGGTGAAATAGATGCCACGTTCCGGGTAGCCCTCGGGGGCCTCCTGGGGAGGGAGGATGAGGCGGTGAAACCTTTCGGGCAAGTCGGAAACTTCAATGACCTCGCCTTCGGTCAAGATGACCAGACGTTCCATGAGGTTTTCCAGCTCCCGGATGTTGCCGGGCCAGGGGTACTGGGAGAGCAGGTCCTGGGCCGCAAGGCTGAGGCGTTTGGGAGGTTTTTTCTTGGTGCGGCTGAAGAACTGCAGGAAGTGCTGGAGCAGCAGGGGAATATCCGGGACGCGGTCCCGCAAGGGCGGCACCCGGATGGGAATGACATTGAGGCGGTAGAACAGGTCTTCCCGAAACTTGTTGCGGCGCACCAGGTCTTCCAAATCCCGGTTGGTGGCGGCAATCACGCGGATATCCACCCGGATGGTCTTGAGGCCGCCGATGCGTTCGAAGGAGTGGTCCTGGAGGACCCGGAGAATCTTGACCTGGAGGCCGGGGCTCATCTCGGAGATTTCATCCAAGAAGATGGTGCCGGCGTTGGCCTGTTCGAAGCGGCCGATACGGGTGCGCACCGCATGGGTAAAGGCGCCGCGCTCGTGGCCAAAGAGCTCGCTCTCCAGCAATGATTCGGGGATGGCGGCGCAGTTGACCGGAATCAGGGGGCCCTCCCGCCGGGGGCTGTTATAATGGATGGCGTGGGCGATGAGCTCCTTGCCGGTACCGGATTCGCCCAGGATCAAGACGTTGCTGTCCGTATCCGCGACCTTGCGGATCAGCTCAAAGACGCGGGTGATGGCGTCGCTGTGGCCCACCATGTTGGCGAAGCCGTAGCGGCGGTGGAGTTGTTGCTTGAGGTGGAGATTTTCCCATTTGAGGTGGTGATGTTCCAGGGCCCGGGCCACCACCAGCCGGAGTTCGGTGGGGTCCACGGGCTTGGTGAAGTAATCGTAGGCCCCCTGGCGCATGGCGGTCACGGCGTTGGTGATGGTGCCGTAGCCGGTGATAATGATACAGGGGCAGCCGGGCTGTTCCCGGCCCAGATATTTCAGGAGTTCCAGGCCATCCAGGCCGGGTAGGGCCAGATCGCTCAGCACCAGATCAAAAGGCTGATCTTTGAGGAAGAGCACGGCGGCTTCCCCATCGGCGGCGGTAGTAACCTCGTAGCCCTCGGCCTGGAGGATTTCCGTGAGGCTTTGGAGGAGGGCCGGATCATCATCCACCACGAGGATGGCGGCTTTATCGGGTTTCATCAGAAATCTCCCATGGTTAGTCAAGGATATACCAAAGGTTCCCTTGTGTCAATAAAATGACACATGTTAACCTCGTTCAGAATAAGCCTCACAGGAAAAGAGTTGACTTCGAAAAAATATTATTGTTATGTTCTAATAACCTTCGCTTGAGGAGAGCCGGTGCTTCCGACCTTAGCGGTAATTTTATGGGCTTATGGGACGTACGCCCTGTTATCCTTTATTTTTAAGCGCAAGGGGGGCAATCTCCGCAATCGAAGCCGGTGGCGCAAGTTGAGTTGGCTTACCCTGGTGGGCGGGATCAGCGCCGGGGTGGGGCTCATTTTCTGGTGCTGTTTTTCCCCCGTTCGGCATGATCAAAGACTGAAACTTGCCGGTTTTTTAGGGACCGTGTATGCGGAGGGTTGGCCGAGCCGGGTGGATCGCCTTAATTATCCGCCGGTGCAAAGGCAGAACCAGGGGGCGGGGGAAAAGCCGGTCTATGCCCTGCTGCATCCCGGGACGCCGGTCAGCGAGATAGAGCCGGAAAGGAAGCTTATCAAACCCAGGCCGAGCCGGGCGGCGCAGAAAAGGAAAGCGCTGCTTGCCCCAACTAAGGCCGGCAAATCCGCGCATAGCGGCAAAGCCTCGGTGCGCCAGTCCAAGAAAGAAAGGATGGCAGCCAGGCACCACGCCAAGAAAAAGAAGCGGACTGCCGCGGCCAAAGGGAGGCCGACCGATGATGGTTAAAATCCCGGGAGGCGCGGCCCGACTCCCGAACCACCTCCAGTCGTTGTGATCCGCGATTTTCCAAGACCCCCGCACCTTTTCCCTTTTAAGACCTGGAAGCGAGGCCTCCGGCGGCAGCCGCCCCGCCCCTGTCAGGGTGACCGTTGAGCGAGGTTTCAGCAAGCCAAACGGGAACAATCGCCCGGGCCGCGGGCACGGTGAGTCTCGCGGTCTTTGCCAGCCGGATTCTGGGGCTGGTCCGGGAACAAGTCTTTGCCGGGCTGTTTGGGGCCGGCTATGCCTTTGACGCCTTCGTCGTCGCCTTCCGAATTCCCAACCTGCTGCGGGACTTGTTTGCCGAGGGGGCCTTGAGCGCGGCGTTTGTGACGGTGTTCACCGATTACGAGCAGCGGCTGGGGCCCGAGGAAACCTGGCGGCTGGCCAACAACGTGGTCTTTTGCTGCACCCTGCTTCTGAGCATCCTGGTCATGGCGGGCATGTGGTTCTCCCCGGACATTGTGCGCTTCATGGCCCCGGATTTCGGCGAGGTGCCGGGGAAGCTGGGGCTCACCACCCTGATGACCCGGATCATGTTTCCCTTTCTGATCCTGGTATCCCTGGCGGCCCTGGCCATGGGGGTCCTCAACACCAAGGGAAAATTCTTTGTGCCCTCCCTGTCCTCCAGTTTCTTCAACCTGGGGTCAGTGGTCGTGGGGGTGGCCCTGAGCCTGGCGGCGCCGCGGTTCGGGGTGGAGCCCATCGTGGGCATGGCCTGGGGGGCCCTGGCCGGGGGGCTCATGCAGTTGCTGGTGCAGTTGCCCCTCTTGTGGCGGGTGGGTTATCGAATCAAGTGGGTCCTGGACCTTAGGGAACCGGGGCTGCTGCGCATCGTCAAGTTGATGCTG
The DNA here is from genome assembly GCA_964398095.1 of uncultured Desulfobacca sp. Classification (GTDB taxonomy): domain Bacteria; phylum Desulfobacterota; class Desulfobaccia; order Desulfobaccales; family 0-14-0-80-60-11; genus 0-14-0-80-60-11. The sequence goes on along the minus strand of CAYNMI010000047.1, from coordinate 8,683 downwards.
CCGGCGGTGGTGGGCCTCTCGGCCACGCAAATCAATATATTCATCAATACCTTCTATGCCTCCAGTTGCGCCCAGGGGAGCATCTCCTGGCTCAGTTACGCCTACCGGCTGTTCCACCTGCCCACGGGCCTGTTCGGAGTGGCCTTGATGGTGGCCACCCTGCCGCTGGTTTCCCGGCATGCGGCCAACCGGGATCTGGGGGCGCTGCGGGGGGCCCTGCAATCCTCCCTGTCGTTGGCTATTCTGGTCACCCTGCCCGCGGCCTGCGGTTTGATCTTCCTGGCGAAGCCCATCATTGCCCTGATTTATCAACACGGCCATTTCACGGCCCTGGATACCCAACAGACGGCTGCGGCCCTGGCGCTCTATGCCATCGGGCTGGTGCCCTTTGCCGGGGTCAAGATCATGGTGCCGGTTTTTTATGCCCTGGATGACACCCGGATACCGGTGATCGGTTCCTTTCTGACCGTGGGGGCCAACCTGCTGATCATCCATCTGACCCTGGCGCCCCTGCAACATCGGGCCATCGCTTTATCCACCTCTTTGAGCGTGATGTTGAACTTTTTCTTTTTGGCGGCGGTGCTGCACCGCAAGGTGAAGGGTTACCAGGTGCGGGAGCTGTTTGCCAAGTTGGGGAAAGTGGCCGGGGCCAGCGGGATTATGGGGCTGGCGGTATACTGGCTCTACCCCCACTTCATCGCCTGGCTGGGGGCCGGCCTGCTGGGGCGGGCCCTGGGGCTGTTCGGGGTGATCGTTCTCGGCATGGGGCTCTTTGTGGCCCTGGTGTCACAACTGAAGATTCCGGAATTTCAGGAGTTGGTGCGGCATGTACAAAGCAGGCTCAGCCGTTAAGGTTCCGGCGGTCGCGGGGGCGACCCGCCCCGGGACCGACCTGACCTCCCTTATCAAAACCTCGATGGGGTCCGATAAGCTAGGCAGCACTCTGTCGGAGCCGGGGGCGCGGACCCCGGGCCCGGCCCAGCCCGCGACCGTCCGGGCCGCGCGGCTGCATGAGGCCATCTTGAGGTTAAGGGAGACCACCGGTGAGTGGCTGGCCGGCAATGGGCAGGCGGGGATTGATTGTCGTGGCCTTGGGCCTGGTGGTGAGCTTCGCGCCGGCGCCGCTGGCGGCCCTGAAGGTTTTCCTGCCGGCGCCGGGGCCGGGGGTCATTTTGCCGATACCGTTGGTGCCGTTAAACGAACGCCTCATTCATATTCCCGTGAGTGTTTCTTCTGCCACCGGGGTGCAGCGCCTGAGGTTGGAGGCCACCCTCTACCGGCCTCCCGGCCCGGGGCCGTTTCCGCTACTCATTCTGAGCCATGGCACGCCCCGGAATCCCCGGCGGCGCGCCGGGGCGCGGCGCCTTTATGACGGCCAGAGCTGGGAATTTGTCAGTCTGGGATTCGCGGTGGTCATTCCCATGCGCCGGGGCTACGGCCATTCCCAGGGGAGTTACGCGGAGTCTGAAGGTCCCTGCGACAGGTCCAATTTCTATAAAGCGGGGCTGGAATCGGCCCGGGACCTGCGGGCCACCCTGGAGTACGTGTCGAGCCTGCCCGGCATTGATGCGCACCGCCTGGTGCTGGCGGGCTATTCCAGCGGCGGCTTCGCCTCCCTGATCCTGGCCGGCGAAAGCTTGCCGGGGGTCCGGGGGGTGATTAACTTCAGCGGCGGGCGGGGTTCCAAGGCGGGGCTGAACTGTTCGCCGGACCGGTTGATCGCGGCCTGCGCCCGGGCCGGGCGCGGCACCCGGGTGCCCACTCTGTGGCTTTACGCCAAGAACGATTCGTATTTTCCCCCGCGGCTGGCCCGGGAGATGTGCGCCGCCTATCAGCACGCCGGGGGCCGGGCCGAGTTCGTCATGCTGCCCCCCTTCTATCCGGAAGGACATTATTTCTTTCCGGACGTGCGGGGCTTGGGCTGGTGGACCGCGGTGGTGAACCGTTTTCTCAACGACCTGGGGTTTCCGGGCCGGATGCCGCGACCTTAAGAGAGGAGAATCCATGGAGCCAGCCGGGAAGATCGGCCCCATCCTGAAGCTGCTGGAGCAGGATTACGGGGGGGCGCACGTCACCCTGGACTTCACCAATCCCCTGGAGTTGCTGGTGGCGACGGTGCTCAGCGCCCAGTGCACCGACGTCCGGGTCAATCAGGTCACCCCGGCGCTGTTCAAGCGGTATCCCAGCGCGGCCCACTACGCCGACGCGGAACTGGCGGACCTGGAGCAGGCCATCTACACCACCGGCTTTTTCCGTCAAAAGGCCAAGAGCATCAAGTCCCTGTGCCGGGCTCTGGTGGAGCAGTTCGACGGCCGGGTGCCGGCTTCCCTGGATGAGCTGGTGAAACTGCCGGGGATCGGCCGCAAGACGGCCAACGTGATTCTGGGGAACGCCTTCGGGATTCCGGGCCTGGTGGTGGACACCCACATGGGCCGGGTGGCGCAGCGCCTGGGACTCACGAAGCAGAAGGACCCGGTAAAGATCGAGTTCGACCTGATGGACCTGGTGCCTCAGGGGCGCTGGGTGAAATTTTCCCACCAGATGATCTGGCACGGCCGGCAAATCTGTAATGCCAAAAAGCCCGACTGTCCGCACTGTCCCCTGCTGGCCTATTGCGCTTACGGGGCCAAGGTTTCGGGCCAGACGGCTTGACACGGCGGGCGATTCGTGGCATAAGTCGGAAAAACCGGGGGAGGTCTGAAACCATGCAGAGGCAAGTCCGGGTCAAACTGGTGGCGGTGCTGGTGGCCATGGCGATGGCGGCGGGGTGCGTCGCGACCGCGCTCATGGGGCTGGGAGGCCTCACGGCCCTGGGGACGTATAAGTGGGTGGAGGGGACCATGGAAAAGGACTACCCCCGGCCCATGCAGGAGACCTACAACGCCGCCCTGGAAGCCGCAAAAAAGCTGAATTTGAAGGTCACGGCGACCCAATATGGCCCGTCACATTCCACGATCAACGCGGTGACCCAGGACAACACCTCGGTTACGGTGGAGTTGGTCGCCCGGCCCAACGAGATCACCACCGTCAAGATCCGCTTCGGGATGATGGGCAACGCCGACTGGTCCGCCTACTACCACCGCCAGATCATGAAGATTTTGCATATTCCGGACCAGCCCTAGAGGTCTAGCGATGACCCCGCCGCGGGGCCTAATCATTAGCACAAGTATGCTGCTTGGCGGCAGAGCCTTATCCGGCGGTGAAGAAAGTTACGCACAGGCTGGAAGCCTGTGCCACCAAAACGAGGGAACCGGGCTGGGGCCGGGGCGCGGCCCCAGGCTGGAAGCCTGTGCCACTAAGGCTTTAGAATTGTTTCAGGAAGCGCAGGTCGTTGTCGAAGAAGAGGCGGATGTCGTCAATGCCGTACTTCAGCATGGCGAGGCGTTCGATGCCCAGGCCGAAGGCGAAGCCGGTGTAGGTTTCGGGGTCGTAACCCACGGCCTCGAAGACCGCGGGGTCGACCATGCCGGAGCCCAGGACCTCCAGCCAGCCGGTGGCCTGGCAGACCCGGCAGCCGTGGCCGCCGCACATGACGCACTCGATATCCACTTCGGCGCTGGGTTCGGTGAAGGGAAAGTAGCTGGGCCGGAAGCGCACCCCGACTTCGGGGCCGAACATCTCATGCACGAAGGCGGTAAGGACCCCCTTGAGGTCGGCAAAGGTCACCTGCCGATCCACCAGCAGCCCCTCCACCTGATGAAACATGGGGGAGTGGGTGATATCGGAATCGCGGCGGTAGACCTTGCCCGGGGCGATGATGCGCACCGGGGGCCGGCGTTGTTCCATGGTGCGGATTTGCATGGGGGAGGTGTGGGTCCGGAGCAGCACCTTGTCGTTGAAATAAAAGGTGTCCTGCATGTCCCGGGCCGGGTGGTCCGGGGGGAGGTTGAGGGCCTCGAAGTTGTACCAGTCCAGTTCGACTTCGGGGCCTTCCACGGCCTCAAAGCCCAGGTGGAGGAAGATGTCGCAGACCTCGGCCATAACCTGGTTGAGGGGGTGACGGCGGCCCCGGGGGAGGCGGCGCCCCGGCAGGGTGACGTCCACGGCGGTGGCGGCGGCCTGGCGGGCCGCGTCCTTCAATGCGGCCGAGCGTTGTTCCAGGGCGGCTTCCAGGTCGATTTTAGCCCGGTTGGCTTCCTGGCCGACCTGACGCCGGACTTCCGGGTCGAGTTGGCCCAGGCTCCGGAGGATGCCGGTGAGGGCGCCCTTGCGTCCCAGGTATTTGACGCGCAGGGACTCCAGTTCCTCGGGGGTGGCGGCTGTTAGGATAGCATCCCTGGCTTCAGAGGTGAGTTTTTCGACTTCGTTGGAGGTCATGGTCAGGAGCCGATAATCAGTAGTGAGAGCGCTTAAACGATAATTGCCGACATTCCCGGCATATTAAAATCCCCCCTCACCCCCCTTTAGAAAAGGGGGGTAAAAACCGGGGACCGAAGGCCGAAGGCTATCCCTTAAGTAACAATAGGCCGGGCCCGCCGATTTATGGCGGCCACGGGCCGCCCTATATCTCTGGCCTCGGCACCCATTTAAAAGTCCTTGGGGCTAAACATTCAAAATCTGCAAATGCTTCACTCCCGAGGATGAAAAATCCCCCCTCACTCCCCTTTGCCAAAGGGGGGAATAAACGGCCGGGTAAGAAATCCCCCCTGGGAAAAAGGGGGATTCAGGGGGATTTGATTTTTTTACGGTAATTAGTGTTATAGGGGCGGCTTGGGAGCCGCCCCTAGAGTCAATCCGTCTCATAAGACGCCCAGGCGGGACGCCGGTGCCACCAGAAACCGCTGCTTTATGGCGGCTAGAGGCCGCCCCAGGTATGATCTCCACAAATCGCTTAAAAAACGTCCAAACATTGTGGAGATTGCGTCCAAGCTGACAATTGCGGGCTGCTTTACTGGCCGCCCTTGGCCATCTCGGCCACCCGGGCGAACCCCTGGGGATCGCGGACCGCCATGTCGGCCAGGACCTTGCGGTCCAGGTTGATCTCGGCCTTTTTCAAGCCGCCGATGAATTTGCTGTAGGACAGGCCCAGGGGCCGCAAGGCGGCGTTGATGCGGACGATCCAGAGGCTGCGGAACTCGCGCTTCCGCACCTTGCGGTCGCGGTAGGCGAAGGTCAGGGCCCGTTCCACGGCCTCCCGGGCGGAGCGGTAGAGCCGGCGCCGGCCGCTGCGGAAGCCCTTGGCCATCCCCAAATATTTTTTCCGGCGCGCCCTGGAGGCGACGCTTTTCTTGACGCGTGGCATAAGGGACTCCTATCTCAGAGATAAGGCAGCAGGCGCCTGAGGCTCTTGGTCTCGGCTTCGGACAGGAAGGCTATCTGCCGCAACTGGCGTTTGCGCTTGGCTGACTTGCTGGTCAGGATGTGGCTGTGGTAGGGCTGCTTGTGTTTCAGGCGGCCTTTGCCCGTGGCCTTGAAGCGTTTGGCCGCGCCGCGATGGGTTTTCATTTTGGGCATGGTTAACCTCGCATGATGCTAACACTGCGGCCGCCGGGCAGGCGGCCGGGTGAATTATCGGATTTTGGCGCTAGTATCCGCTCAGGAATCAAACTTATAATATATACTCTATTCCTCACATTTTAACAATATCTCTGCAAAAAAATCCTTACCCCAGACCACCCGGGCGGTGGAACGACTGCGGCGCCGAACATGGCCCAGAACTACTTGGGGGTGACGATCATGGAGAGATTCCGGCCTTCGAGCTTGGGATTCTGCTCCACGGTGCCCACATCCGCCAGGGCTTCGGTCATCAGGGCCAGAAGGCGAAAGCCGCGGTCCGTGTGGGCGATCTCCCGGCCCCGGAAAATCACCGAGATTTTGACCTTATCGCCCTCGGCCAAAAAGCGCCGGGTATTTTTTAACTTGAAGCCCATGTCGTGTTCTTCGATCTTGGGGCGGACCTTGATTTCCTTGACCTGGATGGTGGTGGATTTCCGCCGGGCTTCTTGTAGTTTCTTGCTCTGTTGATACTTAAATTTGCCGTAATCCATGATGCGGCAGACGGGCGGGCTGGCCTGGGGGGCCACCTCCACCAGGTCCAGATGCGCTTCCACCGCATGGGCCAGGGCCTCTTTGGTGGGCATAACGCCGACCTGTTGCCCGTCGGCGCCGATGAGCCGCACCTCCGGCACCCTGATCTGCTCGTTAATCCTGACTCTTTGCTGCTTCTGGATGGCCGTCACCTCCTGTTAGGATGGTCTAAGACTTAATGACTGTGGATCAAATTTCCCCGGTTAAGGTCCCAATGCCGCGGGATCGTTTGGGGGAAAAGGGGAAAAGGGTAAAAGGGGAAAAGGGTAAAATGCTTTGAATTTCTTTGCTCTTTTCGCCCCGGTGCGGTTTGCCTTTTTTGTCCAAGTTATTATTAAGTGACATCAAAATAATTATTTCTCAGATTTGGCGGGGGACGGAATCCGGGACTCCTCCCGGAGGCGCTGGATAAAGGCCTCCAGAGGGACGCCTTTCAACTCGGTGCCGTCCCGCAGACGGGGCGCCAGGGTGCGGTCCGCCGCCTCCCGATCCCCCATGATAATCATATAAGGAATTTTTTGGACCTGGGCCTCCCTGATCTTGTAGCGCAGGGTCTCCGTCCGGGTGTCCACTTCCACCCGGAGGTCGGCGTCTCTGAGGGCGCCGGCCACTTCCCGGGCATAAGCATGGACCCGGTCGGTGATGGGCAACAGGATGGCCTGGACCGGGGCCAGCCACACCGGGAAGGCCCCGGCGAAGTGCTCAATCAGAACTCCCATAAAGCGCTCCAGGGAGCCGAGGATGACGCGGTGCAACATCACCGGGCGGTGGCGTTCCCCATCCGGGCCCACGTAGGTGAGGTCGAAGCGCTCCGGGAGGGTGAAATCGCACTGGATGGTGGCGCATTGCCAGCGGCGCTGCAAGGCGTCCTTGAGCTTGATGTCGATCTTGGGACCGTAGAAGGCGCCTTCGCCGGCGCAGATGCCGTAGGCTACGCCCCAGGTCTGGAGCGCCCCGGTGAGGGCGTGGGTGGCCAGGTCCCATTCGGAGTCGGTGCCGATGGATTTCTCCGGGCGGGTGGACAGTTCCACCTCAAAGTCGAAGCCGAAAATCGCCATGACTTCGGCCACGAACTCCAAAACCCCCAGGATTTCGCTTTCCACCTGTTCCGGCATGCAGAGGATATGGGCGTCGTCCTGGGTGAACTGGCGCACCCGGGTGAGGCCGTGGAGCACCCCGGAACGCTCGTGGCGCAGCACCGTGCCCAACTCAAAGAAGCGCAGGGGCAGTTCGCGGTAGCTCCTGACCTTGGATTTGTAAATCAGCATGTGGGCCAGGCAGTTCATGGGCTTGATGCCGTAAGCCTGGCCTTCCACTTCGGTGAAGTACATGTGGTCGCGGTAGTTGTCCCAATGGCCGGAGCGCTTCCACAGATCGGCCTTGAGCATTTGGGGACCCATGACCATCTGGTAGCCCCGTTTGAGATGCTCCCGGCGCTCAAAATTTTCTATAAGGCTCCGGAGGAGGGCGCCTTTGGGGTGGTAGATGACCATCCCGGGTCCGGCTTCCTCTTCGATGCTGAACAGCTCCAACTCGCGGCCCAGGCGGCGGTGGTCCCGGCGTTTGGCCTCCTCCAGGAGTTCCAGGTGATGCGCCAGTTCCTCCCGGGAGGCGAAGGCGGTGCCGTAGATGCGCTGGAGCATGGGGCGGCGCTCGTCGCCGCGCCAGTAGGCGCCGGAGGTGGCGGTGAGCTTGAAGGCCTTGATAAAGCCGGTGGAGGGAATATGGGGACCCCGGCAGAGGTCGATGAAATTCCCCTGCTGATAGAGGCTCACCTTTTCCTGGGGAATCTCTTCCAGGAGTTCTACTTTATAGGCTTCGTCCTGGCCCTTAAAATAGCCGATGGCCTGCTCCCGGTTCACTTCGTCGCGGCGGAAGGGCTCATCCTGGGCGGTCAATTCGGCCATGCGGGTTTCAATTTTCGCCAGGTCTTCGGGGGTAAAAGGTTCGGGGACGTCGAAGTCATAATAGAAGCCCGACTCGATGGCGGGGCCGATGGCCACCTTGACGCCGGGAAAGAGGTCCCGGACCGCCTCGGCCATGAGGTGGGCGGTGGAATGGCGCATGATCTCCAGACCCTCGGGACTGTCCAGACGGATGGGGGCGATGGTGCAATCGGCTTCCAGATGATGGGTCAGGTCCACCATATCCCCATTGATCCTGGCGGCCACGGCCTGGGGGCCGGCGGCGGGGTCCAGGGCGTGCAGGGCCTGAGCGACCGTAGAGCCGGGTTCCAAGGTGGTGGTGGGACCGTGGTCCAGGGTGACTTTGATCATGAATGGCCTCAATAAAAAAGGCATCTCGGGCTCCCGTGGAAGCCTGCCCAGATGCCGTCGAATCCTCAATATGTTACATATGTTTAAAATTCAAAGGGTTGCCGTTAAATTCCCAGGGTCTCAGCCGTTCATTTCCCTGACCGCTTCAGGTCAGACCACTTTTTCTCATAAATACCGGGGTTTGTCAAGAAATTTTCGGGGTGCGGCCAACTTGCCGGGGGGCGGGGGCTTCATGGCCCCGCGCCACGAGGGACCCAACCCGTGGCGCGGCGGCCCGCCGCGGCTCCCGGCCAGGGTGATTAGCTGGAATGAACAGGATTTTTTCCGGCCAGCCGCAGACCGGGACCGGAGGGGGTGTGTCCCTGGGGACGCAAAAGGTC
>CAYNMI010000046.1:0-12296 GCA_964398095.1 uncultured Desulfobacca sp. | reverse complement strand
TGGAAGGCTCGTCCAGCATCAAGAGCCGGGGGCGGGCCATCAGGGCCCGGCCGATGACCAGGATCTGCTGCTCGCCGCCGCTTAAAGTCCCCGCGGCCTGGTGGGCCCGCTCCTTGAGGATGGGAAAGCGCGCCCGGATTTCCTCCAGGTCCCGGCGCACCTCAGCCTTGTCCCGGCGGTGATAGGCCCCCAACTCCAGGTTGGCGGTGACGCTCAGGGTGTGGAACACCCGGCGGCCCTCCGGCACCAGGGCCAGGCCCAGGGTGACGATGCGCTCCGGGGCCATCCGGGTGAGGTCCCGTCCGGCGAACTCGATGGCGCCCTTCCGGGCCGGCAGCAGCCCGGAAATGGTGCTCAGGGTGGTAGTCTTGCCGGCCCCGTTGCCGCCGATCAGGGTCACCACCTCGCCGGGGCGCACGTGCAGGGAGATGCCCTTGAGCACCGGCAGACGGCCATACCCGGCCTGGACGCTTTTGAGAGTCAGCATTTCAGTAGTCAGTTGTCGGTTGTCAGTTGTCAGTAGTCAGTTAAAAAATAGCCGCACTGGCAACTGGCAACTACCTCACCCCTCCCGCTGCAAAAACTTCAGGCTCAACTTCCCCCGGCCCAGGATGCCCTCGGGCCGGAGGATGAGCAGGCCCACCAGCAGCGCCCCGTAGACCAGGTCCTGGTAGCCGTGGACCTCCCGCAGCAGCTCCGGGAGGATCGTCAGGATCACCGCCCCCAACACCGACCCGCCGATGGACCCCATGCCCCCCAGCACCACCATGGCCAGGATGAGGATGGAGGTATGGAGGCCGAAGCTCTCAGGATTGATAAAGGTGATGTAATGGGCGTACAGGGACCCGGCCAGCCCGGCCAGGGCCGCGGCCAGGGTAAAGATGGCGACCTTGTAGGCCGGGCTGTTGATGCCCATGACCTGGGCGGTGATTTCGTGGTCCCGGATGGCCCTGAGGGCCCGGCCATGGTAGGAATCCACCAGGCGGTAGGTGGCCGCCAGGACCAGCAGGACCAGCACCCACACCAGGATCAGATAGTGCCAGGGCTGCCGGAAGGTCACGCCCCAAAAGCTGGGGGGCGGAATCCCCGGCAGGCCGTCCGGCCCCCCGGTAATATCCAGGTTGAGGAAGACCAGGTCCACGATCACCCCGAAGCCCAGGGTGACGATGGCCAGGTAATCCTCTTTGAGCCGCAGGGTCGGCAGCCCCAGGGCCAGGCCGCATAATCCGGCCATCAGCACCGCGCTCAAGGCCGCAGCGGGAAACGGGAAGTGCCAGTGCAGCGACACCAGGGCCGAGGCATACGCCCCGATGCCGAAGAACGCGGCGTGGCCCAGGGAGACCTGGCCCGCATAACCGATGATCAGGTTGAGGCTGATGGTCAGGATGATGTAAATGCCGGCCAGGATGGCCAGATGCAGCGCATAGGCGACCATCTCAGTCCCCCCGCCCCCTGAGGATGCCCTGGGGTCTCAGGAGGAGCACCAGGATAAGGATGGCAAAGGCGATGGCATCCTTGAAACCCGAAGAGATATAGGCTGCGCCCAGACTCTCCGCCACCCCCAGGATCAGGCCTCCCAGGATGGCTCCGGGGATGTTGCCCACTCCCCCCAGGACCGCGGCGCTGAAGGCCTTGAGGCCCGGCAGGAAGCCCATGCGGGGATAGGTGGCATTGTAGTAGATGGCCATCATGATGCCCGCGGCCCCGCTCAGGGCGGAACCCAACAGAAAGGTCAGGGAGACCATGCGGTCCACGTTGATGCCCATGAGCCGGGCCGTATCCCGGTCCAGGGCGCAGGCCATAATGGCCTTGCCATAAGTGGTGTAACGCACAAAAATCAAGAGCAAACCCATGAATCCCAGGGCCGCGGCCAGGATGGCGATCTGCAGGGTGGACACCGGCAGGCCGGCGATCTGGATGGTGCTGAAGGTGAACTGGATGGGGAAGGGCCGGTCAAGGGGGCCGAACAGCAGCAGGGCCAGGCTTTGCAGAAAAATAGAGGCGCCGATGGCGCTGATGAGGGGCACCAAAGGATGAGCCCCCCGCAACGGCCGGAAGGCCACCCACTCCAGCACCACCCCCAAGAGGGCGGCCGCGGCCATGCCTGCGGCACAGGCCACGAAGAAATTGACTTGCCCCGTGGCCAGCAGCAGCACCGTCACAAAGGCGCCGCCCATGTAGATTTCCCCCTGGGCAAAGTTGATCAGGCCCAAAATGCCATAGATCATGGTGTAGCCCAGGGCGATGAGGGCATAAACACTGCCGGTGGTCAGACCGTTGATTAATTGCTGGAAAAACATCTGGATGTAGGGAAAATCCCCGTTGGCCGGGATGGAAAACGGCGCCGCAAGGCAACCCGCCTCACCATATCAAATTTAGACCGCGCTTCACAAGACTGTTGTGCGGCCTTAAGCCCGGGTCCGGCGCCTCACCGGCCACAGATCTCGGTCCCTTGCCCCGGAAATAACCCCAAAAAAGGCGGTCCGCAGGCCGCCTGGTAATACCGTTGCGATCAAAAGGCTGTTTTGGTAGCCGCAGCCCGTTTAGCCTGCGCCTGCACAGGCGAGACGCCTGTGCCACCTGTTTGACTGCTGCTTGGTATTAGACCAAGGAGAGGAATTCTTGGCCGAAAAGGAAATCTTAACGATGTTTAAAAAAAATGGTGGTTGGATACCGCCAGGCTGATCCAGGTGGCCAGCCCCAGGCCAATGCCGACGAAGCCGTTGAGGGTAAAGAAGGCAGGCGGCAGGCTGAGGGGTTCCCGCCGGGATAACAGCAGATGCTGGATGAGGAGGATCAGGGCGCTGGCCAGCACGGCCCCGTTATAGATGGGCCCCAAAGCCGCCAGACGGCCGGTGACGGCGAAACCCAGGGCCGCGGCCAGGTGGCAGAGGACCGCCAGGCGGCGGGCCCAGGTCGGTCCCACCCGGGCCGGCAGGGAGAAGAGCCCCGCCCGCCGGTCAAACTCCTCGTCCTGTAGGGCATAGAGGATATCGAAACCCGCCACCCAGAACAGCACCGCCCCGGCCAGGACCAGGACGGCAAGACCCAGGTCGCCCCGGACCGCCAGCCAACCTCCCACCGGGGCCAGGCCCAGACTCAGCCCCAGGACCAGGTGGGACGCACTGGTGAACCGCTTGGTGAGGGAATATCCCAGAATCACCAGGAGCGCCAGGGGGGACAGGGCGAAGCAGACCCGGTTGAGTTGCGCCGCGGCCCCCATAAAGAGGGCCGCGCTCACCCCGATGAACAGGAGGGTGGCCCCCCGGCTGATCTTGCCCGCCGGCAGGGCCCGGTCGGCGGTGCGGGGATTGGCCGCGTCGAACCGGGCATCCGCCAGTCGGTTAAAGGCCATGGCCGCGCTCCTAGCCCCCACCATGGCCACCAGAATCCAGAGCAAGGTCCGGCCGTCCGGCAAGCCCCGGGCCGCCAGCAGCGCCCCCATAAAGGCGAAGGGCAGGGCCAGAACACTGTGGCCGATCTTGATCATCTCCAGCAGTTCAATGATCGTGCGTAATCCCTTCATGACCCTAAAATTTTCTCATGGCATCATTATCTTTCACGTGCTGATCCCTGCCTGAAAAGTTCTTGGGGGCGCCGGTATCTTACCGGTGCGGGTACACAGGTTGCAAACCTGTGCCACCAACGGGGGCGGGCACGGAGGCCCGCCCCACCGGACTTTTTATGCTTTACGGATGAGCCCCAAACCCATGCTTAACTGCTCACTGCTCACTGACCCCTGCCCCCCTGACCCCTGTCTCTATTCCCCCCAGCGCCGGGTCAGATGGTGCTCCAGCCCCAGGTGGTCCAGGATGCGCCCGGCAAACTGGCGGGCCAGGTCCGTCAGGTCCTGGGGCCGGTGGTAAAATCCCGGGCAGGCTGGGAAAACGGTGGCCCCCGCCTCTGCCGCCCGGACCAGGTTCTTGAGGTGGATAAGGCTCAAGGGCGTCTCTCTTACCACCAGGATCAGGGGCCGCCGCTCCTTCAAAAAAACCTCACCGGCCCGGTGGATCAGGTTGCGGCCCACCCCTTGGGCGATGGCCCCCAGCGACCCCATGGAGCAGGGCGCCACCACCATGGCCCGGGCCTTAAAGGACCCGCTGGCCAGGGGCGCCGTGAAGTCGTCCACCCGGTGCCAGACGGCCCCGGGGGCCAATTCCTGCGGCTTCAGCCCCAATTCCAGGGCCAGCACCTGCTCCCCGGCCCCGGAGATCAGGGCGTGCAATTCCAAATCCGGGCGGCCGGCGAAATAGGCCAGCAGCTCCCTCGCATAGATCATGCCCGAGGCCCCGGTGAGGGCGATCACGTAGCGGTTCATGCCAGTCCCAGCTTCGGCCATAGTTCATCCACCTTACGCTTGACTTCCGGGTCCATATGAATCACCTCGGGCCAGGGGCGGGCAAACCCTTCCTCGGGCCATTTCCGGGTGGCGTCGATCCCCATCTTGGAGCCGTACCGGGCCAGGGGCGCGGCATGGTCCAGGGCGTCCACCGGCCCGTCGGCGAACACCACGTCCCGCCGCGGGTCCACGTTGTTCCCCAGGCGCCACAGCACCTGGGACAGGTCCTGCACGTCCACTTCCTTATCGTACACGATGATAATCTTGGTAAACATCATCTGTCCCAACCCCCACAGGGCGTGCATCACCTTGCGGGCGTGGCCGGGATAGCGCTTGTCGATGGCGATAAAGGCCAGGTTGTGGAAGACCCCCTCCACCGGCAGGTTCAGGTCCACAATCTCCGGCAGCGTCTTCTGAATCAGCGGGAAAAAGATGCGCTCCGTGGCCTTGGCCATGAAGCAGTCTTCCATGGGGGGCCGCCCCACGATGGTAGCGGGGTAAATAGGTTGCCGCCTCTGGGTGATGGCGGTGAGATGGAACACCGGGTAGTCGTCCGCCAAAGAATAGTAGCCCGTATGGTCCCCGAAGGGGCCTTCCGTGCGCCGCTCCCCCGGCGCCACGTAACCTTCCAGGACGATCTGGGACGCCGCCGGCACGCTCACGGGCTGGGTCAGGCACGGCACCATCTCCACCGGCTCCCCCCGGAGAAACCCCGCGAAGAGGATCTCGTCAATGTCTTCCGGCAGGGGCGCGGTGGCGGCATAGGTCACCGCGGGGTCGGGCCCGATGGCCACCGCCACCGGCAGGGCCTCGCCCCGGGCCTCCGCCACCCGGTAATGCTGGGCCCCGCCCTTGTGGGCGTGCCAGTGCATCCCCGTGGTCCGGGCGTCATAGACCTGGAGGCGGTACATGCCCACGTTGCGCTTTCCCGTCTCCGGATGGTGGGTGAACACCACCGGCAGGGTGATGAAGGGGCCGCCGTCCTCGGGCCAGCAGGTCAAAACCGGCAACTTTTGCAAATCCATATCGTCCCCGGTGTACACCACCTCCTGGCACGGGGCCTTGCTCACCTCTTTGGGAAACATCCGCCCCAGTCGGGCCAGCTTGGGAATGAGCTTGAGCTTCTTCATCAGGGTGTTGGCCTCCGCCTCCATGAAGCTCAAGAGCTCCCCGGCGATGTCGTCCAGGGACTCCACCTCCAGGGCCAGGCACATGCGCCGCATGGACCCGAAGGCGTTCATCAGGACCGGCATCCCGTACCCCGGCACCGCTTCGAACAACAGGGCCGGCCCCCCGGCCTTGCACACCCGGTCGGTGATCTCGGTGATCTCCAGATACGGGCTCACCGGCTCCTGGATGCGCACCAACTCCCCGGCCTGGTCCAGCCTGGCGATGAATTCCTGCAAATTCCGATAACCCATGTATTCTCCTTCGGAGAAGCGGTCAGCTTTCAGCTATCAGCTATCAGCTATCAGGGTGTGCACGTTGCGCCATCTCTACTGCGTTACATTCGGACCAAACCTTGGTGATTTTAAGACAATTGAGCAGATCGGCCGCCGGGTTATATTAAACAGATATTTTTCTTTAAGGGCGGCGGCGCCGCGCCCGTTAACGGCCACACCTTCACTCCTTGGCTATCACGGCTATGGGGTGTTGGGATTCGAAAAGAAATGACCGGTGGCCGAAAAAAATTGAGGTGCAATGGGGTAATACCACACAAGGTGCATATCCAAAGAAGTCTACCCGGTTCAACCCGCTGTTTTTAAACCCCTCATAAAAACCATATCCCTCTGCATCATCGCATATAATTACCCCTGAATTCGCCATTACCTTTATAGCAATATCTATCATCTGGAACCTGTAAAGGCCATCAATTATTATTACATCGAATTTGCCGTAATTTTTAGCGTCTAATATATTGTTGACTTCCGACGTGCATTTTTCGGGACTGTCTATTGAAACCAGGTAAATATCAGCATTTGCAGGCATAGTTCCTTTGATTTTATTATACCAATCTTTATCTTCTTCAAATATCACCACCTGCTTGGCTCGCCTAGCCCACCACAGGGTAGATTGACCGCCCCCAAACTCTAAAATCCGTTTGCCTTCATAAGAACGCTGACGCAGAAAATCCAGACATGGATAGCTATACCAGGGTATCGGTTCACCTGTTTTCGAGACGGCAACTCTCTTTAAACTGCTTCGGAGGTGACCGGATCGGAGACTGAAGGAGATGGGAGTAAGAATCGCGGTAAGGAGGCTTCTGATAGGATTCCATACCCAGTATGGAAGATAATCCTTGAAAGGCTTAAAGGCATTTTGGATGATTGTCTCGGTCATTTCTGCATCTCCTTAATTCCCCCCAACAGCCACGCAGAGTCTGTACTGCGCCCCATCTTCGTTGCCTTGCATTCAAAATAATATTCGCTGCGCTCGACGCACCCTACCCCGCCAATGCCTTGAATATAACAAGCCTTGGGGCTCAAAGCCCACCCTGCAATAGCTTTTAATTTTGGCTGCAACCTGAGAGCTATCAGCTATCCTCTAAAATATTCCAACCGCGCCGCCTCGTCCAGTTCCCCCAGGTTATACAGGTAATGGAAGAACGTCGCCAGTCCAGCCTCGTGTTCCGGGCTCAGGAAAAAATTGAGCTGGCGGAAATACGCCAGGATCTGGGCCGGGGTCATGCCGTAGGACGCCGCGGCGCTCCGGCTCAACTCCGCCAAAGACCCCAGGCCCCAATCCCGGGACCGGAGCAGCGTCCGGTGCAAGGTGTCGGTGGTCTTGGGCTGCCCCGCGGCAAAGTCCCGGCGCACGGCCCAGACCCCAAACACGAAGGGCAGCCCGGTGAGTTCCTGCCAGGCCTCCCCCAGGTCCAGTTCAAAGGGCATGATCCCCGCGGCCTTGAGGCGCAGGGCCTCGTCGCCGATGGCCATGACCGCGGCGCACTCTTCCAGGGAGGCCCCGGCCAACCGGCTCCGCTGGTAGCGAGGCTGCACCGCGAAGAGTTCGGCCATCAGGATCTTGACCAGGGCCGCGCCGCTGGCCGAGGCGGCGCTGACCCGGATGGTCCGCCCATGCAGCCGGGCAAAGGGCACCCGGCTGAAGAGGAGCACACTTCCCACCGCCCCCCGGGAACTGATGGAGAGGTCGGGCAGCAGCAGATAATCCCGCCAGGCGCGGCCATACTCCATGGCGGAGATGGACCCCAGGTCCACTTCGCCCCGGCGCATCCGGGCGTTGAGTTCCGCCGGGGTGCCCCGCACCAGGTGGAAGCCGTTTTCGCCGAACAGGTTTTCCAGGGCGAAATAGATGGGCAGCACGTTGAGATAGGCAATGCGCCCGACTCGGGCCTTGGCCGTCATGGCGGTCTCCCTTTATTGAGAGCTATCAGCAGTCAGCTTTTAGCTTTCAGCCAAAAACTGCAAATACCGGAAATCGACCTTTCGAACCACAACAATTTTCTTTCCTAATGGCTAACTGCTAATTGCTAACAGCTAACTTCACCGCAGCCACCTGAACTTCCCCGCCGCCCCCGCGGCAAAGAGTTCGCCCCAGAAATCCAGGTCCCCCTCCAGGGGAATGAATCCCAGGGCCGCCTGCTTGTCCGGTTCGATGCTCCCCAACTCATTATCCCGGCCCAGGGCCCGGGCCCCGTTCAGGGTTCCCAGGCGCAGCCACATTTCCCCGGGCAGGGCGGGATAATTCTCATGCAGCCAGAGCATTTCCCCAAATAGATTCAGGTCCCAGTTGCCCGCCAGGGAGTCAGTGCCCAGGGCCAGGTTCACCCTGGCCTGCACCAGCTCCGCCACCGGCGGCGCCCCGGCCCCGGTGTAGCGGTTGGCCCGGGGGCAGAGCACCAGCCAGGTCCCGGTGGCGGCCAGAAGTTCACAGTCTGCGGCGCTGAGCCAGGCCCCATGCACCGCCAGGGTCCGGGGCCCTAAAAATTCCAGGCTGTTGAGGTACGCCGGGGGGCTCAATCCCGGGGGCTGATAGTCCGGAACCCAACGGCCCCGGCGCTTCAACAGGCCCTCGCAGAAGCCGTTGCCCTTCACCAGAAAGTCTAGCTCCGCCCGGGATTCGGCCAGATGCACCATATGGGGACCCCGGCGGGCAGCGTTCCAGGCAGCCACCGCCCGGAACAGGGCCGCGGACACCGAATAAGGGGCATGGGCCGCGGCCGAAACCCAGGCCGCACCCGCCACCTCAGGCCGGCCGAAAAAGGGAAATGCCTCCGGCAGGTCGAACCGCTCCACCAGATCGAAACCCAGGCACTCATAGAACAGGTGGTACGCCAGCCCTCCGGTCTCCAAATGCGGCCAGGAGGTCCCGGTATTGGTCACCTCCCCCACCAGCGCGGTGCCGCCCTGGCGTAAGCCTTTGATGGCGTGGGCAATGCCGCTCCGGATTTCTCCGGGAGACAGGGTCCCGTACCCCGCCAGGGCCGCCTCCAGCCAATCCTCCCAGCGCGCCTGGGGCGGCACCTTGCCCGCCAAACCGGAAAACTCCAGGTGGACGTGGCAGTTCACCACCCCGGGCAGGATGGCGCCGGGGCCGTGGTCGCAGATCAAACCGGTGAAGCCGGACAACACCGTGGCCGCCGGCCCCACCGCCGCAATCCGGTCGCCCTGCACCACCACCGCCCCGTCCCGGATGGCCGGCCCGCACACCGGCAGAACCCATTTACTGACATGCGCAATCATATTTTAGTAGCCAGTTGTCAGTTGTCAGTTGTCAGTTGAGCCTCTTGCAAAAAGGCATTTTGTCATCCTGAGCGAAGCGAAGCAAGGATCTCGTATTTACAAGTAGTTATGAGATTCTTCGGTCGCTCCGCTCCCTCAGAATGACAGTCATGGAGATATTCGCAAGAGGCTCAGTTGTCGGTTAATTAAAATCCCGCCAGATGATTATCCGCCCCTGGTAACTAATCTTCTCTTTTCCCTTTTCCCCTTTTCGCCTTTTCGCCTTTTCTCCTTTTTCCCCCACTCATCTTACCCAGGTCCGCCAATCCGCCCCGATATCCCCCCGCCGCCGGTAGCGTTCCATGAGCCGGGGGCAGGGGCATTGCCGCGCCGTGCCGGCCAGCGCCGGCAGCAGCCGCAGGATGATCTGCGGGAAAGCCGCTTCCACGGCCCGCACCCGTTCGACTTCCGCCGCCGTAGCCAGTCCTTCAAACAGCACCCCGGGCTCATACGGCCGGTCCACAAACCCTTCCGCATAATTCACCACGTAGGACAGGGCCGTGTAGCACAGCTCCAGTTCCCGGGCCAGAAAGACCTCGGGCACCAGGGTCTGGCCCACCAGGTCCCCCCCCAGGAGACGAAATTTGCGGATTTCCGCCGCGGTCTCGAGCCGCGGCCCCGTGGTCGCCACATAAACCCCCCGGTCATGCACCGTGAAGGGCGACCCGGCCAAGGCCCCCAACATCGCGGCCCGGAGTTCCGGGCAAAACAGGGGGTTATGGCGGATAAAACCCCACCCCACTCCCTGATAAAAGGTGTGCGGCCCGCCGCGGCCTTCGTCCAGCACGTCGTGGGGCGCCACCAGGTCCCCCGGGGCCATCTCCTCTTGGAGCGACCCCGGCGCCACCCAGGCCAGGATTTTCTCCACCCCCAGCGCCTTCAAGGCATAGAGGTTGGCCCTGGCATTGATAAACGGCGCCGAAATCTCGTAGCCCGCCTCGCCGTGCCGGGACAGCACCACAAATTCCAGGTCTCCGTGCTTAAACCGATGCACCGGCCGGCTGTCCCCATACGGCGTGGCATAGACCTCGGTCCGCAGCGGCTGCAACCCCGCCGCCTCCAGGGCTCGATGCGCCCCCACCCGGGCGATTACGGCAATTTGCGGTTTCATGATTAGCCTGGTTGTTTTGGGGGGAGGGCGGGGGAATTGACTTCCCCCGGCCCTCCCCTCAAATTATATCGGTGATCCCGCACCCGGGGCTCGTAGCCGGACTGGCGGATCAGGGTTTCGATTTCGCTCCGGGTCAGGCGGAAGCCCACTCCAGTGGCGGCCACCACGTTTTCTTCCAGCATGGTGGAACCGAAGTCATCGGCCCCGAATTTCAGGGCCACCTGGGCCACCTTGGGGCCCTGGGTCACCCAGGAGACCTGCAGGTGGGGCACGTTGTCCAGCACCAAGCGGGAGATGGCCAGCATTTTCAAATATTCCACCGCGCCCAGGGCCTCCCCCGCCAGGTTGGTGCCCCCGGGCTGATAGGTCCAGGGGATGAACGCAGTGAAGCCCCCGGTGTCGTCCTGGAGGTCCCGAATCCTCAAGAGGTGTTCGATGCGTTCCGCCCTAGTCTCAAGGTGGCCGAACATCATGGTGGCGCTGGTCTTCAAGCCCTCCTGATGGGCCGCGGCCATCACTTGCAGCCACTGGGTTGCGGAGCATTTATGGGGCGAAACCTGTTGCCGCACCCGGTCCACCAGAATTTCCGCCCCGCCCCCGGGGATGGAGCTCAGTCCCGCGCCCACCAACTGCCGGATCAATTCTTTCAGACTCAGCCCGGTATTCTGGGCCATAAAAAAAATCTCCGGCGGCGACAAGCCGTGCACCGCAAGGTCGAAGCCCCGGATAAAGCTCATCAGTTCCAGGTAATAATCCAGGTCCAGTTCCGGGTTGAGCCCCCCCTGGAGCAGGACCCCGGTGCCGCCGTGGGCCTTGAGTTCCATGAGTTTGGCCGCCAGGGTGTCCCAATCCAGAACGTAGCCGTCCGGGGCCCCGGGCGGCCGGTAGAAGGCGCAGAAGCGGCAGCCCGAAATGCAGATATTGGTATAGTTGATATTCCGGTCGATGACGAAGGTGACCCGGGGCTCAGGGTTGAGGCGCCGGCGCACCGCATCGGCCCAATTACCCAGGGTGAGCAGGTCCAGGTTCCATAGGCGCAGGGCTTCCTCGCGCCCCAGGCGCTTGCCGGTAAAGGGTTCAGGGGCCGGGGGCCAGGGATCAGGGTTGCAAAATATGATTGGGTTCATGATTTACGGTTTCTCTAACCAGGTTTTCCCCCTCTTTGCTAAAAAGGGACGGCTCGAATTAGACAGCGGCGCCCGCCTCTAGCCGGTGATCACGGGCCGGAGGCCTGGGCCACTTGAATCCCCCCTCAATCCCGCTTGGAAAGGGGGACATAAAAACGGGGTATCGGGGTCAATTGATCCTATAAGCTAGTGTTGTGTTTCAGAATTAAAGCGGCCCCGGAAAAGCGGGTCTTTTCCCCCCTTTGTTAAAGGGGGGTCAGGGGGGATTTTGGTAACCTATTAAAATCCCCCTAAATCCCCCTTTAGAAAAGGGGGACTTAAACTGCCAAATCCGCGCCTCTATCCTGATTTTAAGTCCAGCTAATTATGAAACCCTCCACCAGGCTCGAAAGATTAGTTACTAACCCCTAACCCCTAATTGCTAACTCCTAATTGCTAACTGCTGCTCACTGACTACTGACTTATCACCCGATAGAGCGTATCCCGCTCCACCGGCTCGCAGCCCGCCTCCCGGATCAGGCCCTGCAACTGCGCCCGGGTCAGGCCCTGGGGCGTCTCGGCCCCGGCCATGTGGGTGATGCGCTCCTCCATCACCGTGCCGTCCATATCGTCCACCCCGAAACACAGGGAAATCTGGGACAACTTGGCTCCCAGCATGATCCAGAAGGCCTTGATATGGGGGAAGTTGTCCAGCATCAGCCGGGAGATCGCCAGGGTCTTGAGGTCGTCAATGGCGCTGGGGCCGGTGAGATCGCTCAAGCCGGTGTTGGCCGGATGGAAGGCCAGGGGAATGAAGGCCAGAAACCCCCCGGTTTCATCCTGGGCCTCCCTGAGCTTCACCAGATGGTCCACCCGCTCCGCGGCGCTCTCCATGTGGCCATAGAGCATGGTGGCATTGGTGTTGAGGTCCAGCCGGTGGGCAACCTGGGCCACCCCGATCCAGCCCTCGGGCGAGAGCTTTTCCGGGCAGAGGGTCT
>CAYNMI010000045.1:0-12311 GCA_964398095.1 uncultured Desulfobacca sp. | reverse complement strand
GGGCGCGGTGAGATTCACGGGACCGGTGATCCCGGGGTGCGCCTGGATGAACCGGAAGGCCCGGGCCTGGTCCTGCTGGTGCATCCAGGAGAACCACTGCACCCCGGAACCGATGGGGCCCCCCAGGAACTTCCGGAACAGGGGCGCCATCTGACCCAGGGCCCCGCCATCCCGGCCCAGGACGACACCGAAGCGGGTGACCACCACCCGGACCCCCAACTCCTGGGCCTGCAAGGCCTCGGCCTCCCAATTCTTGGCCACTTCCCCCAGAAAACCGTCGTCCGGCGGGGAGTCTTCGGTGAGGACCTCCTCCGCCCGGGGGCCGTAGTAGCCCACCGCGGAGGTGCT
Organism: uncultured Desulfobacca sp.; assembly: GCA_964398095.1. Taxonomy (GTDB): domain Bacteria; phylum Desulfobacterota; class Desulfobaccia; order Desulfobaccales; family 0-14-0-80-60-11; genus 0-14-0-80-60-11. Next base: position 11,963 of record CAYNMI010000045.1, on the reverse strand, counting down.
GCAGAAGAGCTGCCGCCGGTCCCCCGCGGCCAGGGCGGACACCAGGTTGCGGGTGGTGAGCACCCGGCTCTCTAAGATCTCCTTTTTCAGGGTCTCCGTCCAGCGGTTGAAAATGGAAGCCCCCGCCAGGTTGATGATCCAGTCGTGCTCCGGCACCGCTGTCATCCAGGCACCTGCCTGGGTGGGGTCTCCCGTGAGAAAGCTGATGCCGGCCGCGGCCCCGGACGGGGGCTGGGTCCGGCGGGTGAGGATGGTGATGGCGTGGCCTGCCTGGGCCAGGTCTCGGGCCAGATAGGTGCCCACAAAACCCGTACCGCCGGTCATAAAGACTTTCATGATTCCTACCCTCGCTTTCTGGGGGGCCGGGGATCAGGTCATGACCGCCGGATCAAGCGGCGCCGGGGTTCTGCTTCCCCAGCTCTCTGACGCCCAAGGCGATGATAATATAAGACCAGCCGCTAAAAATCATTTCTATGGCCACAAACAGACCGATCACCCACAATCCCGATACCGGCCAGCGGGTCAGGATCATGAAGCCCAAGACGATGGCGGCGATACCCCCGATCAGGGGCCAGACCCAGTTCTTAACGTGGCGCAATTGCAAGGCCATGATCAGGCGCACCACCCCGATGCCCATCAAGGCGCCGCCGAGGAGCAGGGTGAGCACGGTTGAGGCCATCAGGGGATCGTCCATGATGATGAGGCCCGCCAGCACATAGAGGACGGCAATGAGCACGTGCCACAGGATGCTCTCCCAGCCCTTGCATTTGAAGGCCTGAAAGATCTGGACCCCGCCGCCGATGAGCAGCAAGACCCCGAAAATAAAAACCGTGGCCAGGGTCAGCCAGAAGGTCATGCCCAACCCGATAGTCCCCAGGACCACCAAAAGGATGCCCTGGGCCAAAAGCCAGCCCCAGTTATGGATCAGCTCCCCCCAAACCGTTGCTTCAGCCATAACCTGGGATGATGCGGCGCCGTTGGTCATACCCTACCTCCTCACCCTTGAGATCTAAACCACCCGCTTCCTTTCACTATTTCGGTCAGGGTCGACGAAAGGTTAATTTAAAAATGACCAACCGCCCCTTCCGCCACAAGGTAATTATGGTTATCCGGCTTTGCCAGGGGGCCGGGGCAGATTATTCGCCTTGGAGGAGTTTTGGGTTTAGAAAAAAGAAGTGACCACCATCAATAACGTTAAAACAACCATGATGACCACGGTGGCCCAGGAGATGAGGTTGTAGCCCCAGCGATTGACATAATCCCCCATGAGGTCCCGGTTGTTGATCAACAGGAGCATGAAAATGAGCACAAAGGGGAGCATCACGCCGTTGATCACCTGGGACCAGAACATCACCAGAATGAGATTAATTTTGGGAATGAGGATGAAGCCGGCCCCGACGATGATCAAAATGGTGTAGAGCCAATAAAACTCCGGGGCCTCATTCCAGGATTTGTCGATGCCGGCCTCGATCCCGAAGGCCTCGCAGATAAAATACGCCGTGGACAGCGGCAGGATGGAAGCTGAAAACAGTGAGGCATTCAAGAGGCCAACGGCGAAAAGGGTGGAGGCCCAGTGACCGGCCAGGGGGGCCAAACCCAGGGCGGCCTCCTGGGCGGAATCCACTCTGATGCCGTGGGGGTGCAGCGTGGCGGCACAGCAGATCACGATAAACACGGCCACCAGGTTGACCATGATGCTGCCCACGATGACATCGTATTTCGTATACCTATAGTCCTTCACCGTGATGCCCTTTTCCACTACCGCCGACTGGATGTAGAACTGCATCCAGGGGGCGATGGTGGTGCCGATGACGCCCACGAAAATTATGAGATAAGAACTGTCGAAAGAAAAGCTGGGGACCAGCATTCCCTTGGCCACCTCTCCCCAATGGGGATGGGCCAGATAACCGGAAAAGATATAGCAGAAATAAATCAGGCAGGCGGCCAGGAAGACCCGCTCCACGGCCTTATAAGACCATCGCAGCACCAGCCACCAGGTGAACAGGGCCGCCAGGGGCAACGAAATATATTTGCTCACTCCGAACAGTTGCATGCTGGCCGCCACCCCGGCAAATTCACTCATGATGTTGCCCAGGTTGCCCAGGAGCAGGCCCAGCATGGCGTAAAAAGTAATCCGGACGCCGAAGCGCTCCCGGATCAAGTCCGCCAGACCCTTACCGGTGACCGCCCCCATGCGGGTGCACATCTCCTGGATGACCACCAGGGCCAGGATCATGGGGAGGAAGACCCACAGGATCTTATAACCCAGGGCGGCGCCGGCCACGGAATACGTGGTTATGCCGCCGGCATCATTGTCCACGTTGGAGGTAATGATGCCCGGCCCCATAATCGCCAGGAAGAGGAAGAGTCGGCGGAAGAACGGATTTTTCAAGGGCCACCTCACTTCATGGCACGTTTACTGACAAAGATATTGGCGAAGGTCTCCAGGGTGCCGCGGTCCGGAATGAGGATTTCCAGGACGTCATCCACGGTGATAATCCCCAACATCCGGCCCTCCTCATCCACCACGGGAAGGGCCAGGAGGTTGTATTTTTTCATGGTTTCGGCCACTTCCCCATCCGGGTCCTGGGCATGGACGTAAATCAGCCGGGTGTGCATGAGGTCCCGGAGAAAGGTGTCAGGCTCGGCCATCAACAGTTCCCGCAGGGACATGACCCCGGATAAGGTCCGGTCAGCCTGGAGCAGGTACAGGTAATAAATAGTTTCGGCCTCCGCCGCCAGCCGGCGCAACTGGATCAGGGCCTCGGCCACGGTGATCTCCGGTGACAGGGCCAGGTATTCGGTGGTCATCAGGGCCCCGGCGATCCCCTCCTCGTATACCATCAACTCCCGGACTTCCTGGGCCTCTTCCGGTTCCATCAGATTCAGGATTTCATCGGATTTCTCTTCGGGTAATTCTGCCAGGAGGTCCGCGGCTTCGTCCGGAGGCATCTCTTCCAACAGGTCCGAAGCCTGCTGACTGTCCATCTGTCCCAGGATTTCAATCTGGGTGTCCAAATCCATTTCGACGAAGGCCTCGGCCGCCACTTCCACGTCCAGGTCTTCGATAAAGTCGGCCCGTTTCTTGTAATCCAGATCCTCGATGATCTCCGCCAGGTCCGCGGGATGGAGTTGATCCAGGTGCTGTTTCTCCCCCCGGAGCCTGAGGCTGGCGGTCTTATCCTCCGGATGCTGGATAAATTCCCACCAGACCAACTGATTTTCCAGCCGCCGAAACAGAAATTCCACCCCCAGCCGCCGGGCCAGACCCCGCAAGCCGATATCCACCGCGTTGAGGACGAGGTGTTTCTGGTCCCGGCCCTGGAGCCAAAACAGCTTGATATCATTGACCCGGACGACCTTGGAGCCCTTCAGGTCAATGATCTGCTTGTCCATGAGCCATTTGCCCATGTAAATTTCATCGACTCGGAGGGCAACTAACATTGCCTCATCCAACTCGTGCAGCAGGTCGATATGGTTGGGGGTGATGCTGGCCACCTGGTCCAACGGAATATGTTTCTGCATACCCTTGGCGTATTTGATCCCGGTTACCCGGGGCGTATCGCCTACCCAGCGAATGGCCAGGTCGCGCAGCTTCCCCACCTGCCGGCCGCGGTGATCGTAGATGGGCTTCCCCTGGATCTGGCTGTAAAAAAATTCCCCCATAACCTTGATTTTTTCCATGGGATACCCTCCTTCGGGGAAGTACGGCCCCATAAAAAAGGGGCTTTCCACGCTGGTGGAAGGCCCCTGAAAGGACATTACCTAACCGACCTCCCTCACTCGTGGAGCTTCGGCACTGCATAACGTAGAGTCGATTTACTCAGCCACATTAAGTAAAACCTTAATCCGGTAGTACCTGTTCGGCCCATTGGCGTCTCTCGACGTTTCTGGGCAGTGGCCTGTATTTATGCAGGAGCCTCACCTAACTGAGGTAACTTTACTGTAAGCCGGAAAAAAAAATCTGTCAACCGGGGAATGCCGCTAGGGAAAATTAGCTGCTTAGGCCGATCCAAGGGACGCCGCGCCTCACGCGGGCCAGTCATGCCTCCCGGCCATACCGCCCGGAAGGCCCCGACCAGACTGGCCGGCGGGCCGGCAGGTTTGAAATCATGCCGTTTTGCCTCTATACTTAATAAATGAGGAAAAAATTCCGGGAGTTCCCATGGTCCTGAAAAGTTCTCCGTACCGGCTGCTGATGGCTTTGGCCGTGGTGGGGTTTTTGGCCGCGCCATGGTCGGTTGGGGCCCAGATGGGGCCACCGGGGCAGCCGGCAAAAGGCGTGGCCTCGCCCCGGCCCTCGGTCCAGGGATTTGACCAGGGTATTGCCCGGTTGCAGAAGAGTCTCAAGACATGGGCCGCCCGGGTGGGGACCGCCACCGACAAGCTGGCCCAGACCCAAAAAGATCTGGACCATCTCCAGGTCAGCGTGGCCTCCCTGAAAGCCACCATGGTCCTCCAGAGGCTTCCGCTTCTGCGGGTCCAGGAACTCCTGGCCACCTATACCCACCGAGCCAAAGAACTCAGGGAGACCCTTAAGGACCTGGGCGGGGAGATCGGCACCCTCAAGAAAGACCAGGAAGATCAAGTCGAATCCCAAAATGTCCTGAGGGTGCAGTTTAGCGTTATCCAGGCCAAAACCCCCGAAGCTGTGCCCCCCGAGTTGCAGCAATCTTTCCTGACCTACCTGAGTCTGGCGGCGAATTTGGACGACCTGGCCGGCCGGGTGCTGGATAAGTTGGAGCAGCGCCGCGGGCTCCTGGAACAGGAGCAGGCGTTAATCACCGGTATCACGCCTCAGTTGCAGCAACTGGAGGCCACCTGGAAGGCCGAACTCCTGAAGCGGCCGGCGCAAGCGGTTCCCTTCCATGAGCAGGTAATGCGGGCGTGGCAAAGCCTGGCCGGGGTACCGGCCCGGGGCTGGGATTGGCTCACCGGCCTGGTGCAGTCAGGACGCCTGAGCGCCTTTATTAGGAGCCGTCTGGCCCCCATCATCGGTCTGCTCAGTTTCATCCTGCTCTTGGGGTGGAGTACCCGGCGACTCAATCATCTGGTGACTCGGAAGTTTAACACCTGGCGGGCGCAAACCGAGGACCTGAACCTGCTGCCCCTGTACGTCCTGGGGCAAACCCTGATGGCCAACCTGTTTGGCTTGGGGCTGATTTTGTGGGTGGGCGTGTTCTTTTGGACCTTTAACCTGATGGGGTCAGACCCGGCCAGGTTGAGCCTCGCGGCTCTCATCACCCTCTGGACCCTGCGCCTGGGCCTCCAGTGGGTTCAGGGGTTTTTTGCCGGCCAGGCGGCCGGGGGCGTTCTGGCCCTGGATGTAGATGTCGCCAGGTTTTACCGCCGCTCTCTGAAGCTCTTCTTGGTGTATCTCTCCCTGGGTATTTTGGGTCTCAAGAGCGCCGGCTGGCTGGATTTTCCCGAGTCCAGCCGGTTTTTCCTGGAGCACTTCTTCCTGGTGGGCATCCTGGTCTGGAGTTGGTGGCTCTTGCGCCGCCGCTACCTTGCCAGGCTCTTGCCGGAGCTGTCGGACCCCACCTGGCTGCACCAGCCGGTGGTCAGCCTGTTCCTGCGGGGGGTGGTGCTGTTCCTGTTGGTGGTCATCATCCTGGCTGACCTGCTGGGATTCCAGAACCTGGCCCTGTACCTGGCCGGGGCGACCGTCTGGACCCTCCTGGCCGCGGTAATTCTGTGGTTCTTGTGGTTGATCGGCGAGGCCATCATCCGCCACCTCCTGCATCCGGAAGCGGGCCGCGCCACCTATTACTTTCCGGCCAGGGCGGAGCTGATCCATCGGGTCTATATCTTCAGCCGCTGGGCCTTATCCCTGGTCCTGGGCACGGCCGTGGTCCTGTGGTTTCTCAACTCCTGGGGGATCGCCCCCCACCAGGTGGCCTGGGCCTTTCGCTGGATGACCTGGGGTCCCGCCCTGGGACCGGTGAAGTTGACCACCTTAAGCGTTCTGGGGGTAATCCTGGCCCTGTACCTGGGTCTTTTCCTGTCCCGGCTGATCCGCGGCCTGATGCTCGTCCGTATCTTCCCCCGCACCGCCCTGGACACCGGGGTGCAGTACACGATTTCCACCACCCTGCACTACGTCATCCTGATCCTGGCGGGGTTGATCGCCCTGAACATCCTGGGATTTCCGTTGACCAACCTGGCCCTGGTGGCCGGGGCCCTGGGAGTGGGAATCGGCTTTGGCCTCCAGAACATCGTGAACAACTTCCTCAGCGGTCTCATTCTCCTGTTCGAGCGCCCCATCAAGGTGGGGGACATGCTGGTGATCGACGGCCAGTGGGGTCTGGTGAAGGAGATTCGGGTCCGCAGCACCATCTTCGAGACCTTCGACCGCTATGTCCTGATTATTCCCAACTCGGAGCTGGTTGCCAACAAGGTCCTCAACTGGACCCATTATGGGCCGGGAATTAACCGCCTCACCCTGAAGGTCGGGGTCTCTTACGGTTCGGACGTGCGTCAGGTGACGGAGCTGCTCACCGAGATTTGCCGGGCCAACCCCCGGGTGGTGCCCGAGCCGCCGCCGCAAATCTATTTCGCGGTCTACGGTGAGAGCTCTTTGGACTTCACCATCTGGGTGCACCTCAGAACCCCCAGCGACCGCATACCCGCCACCCACGAACTGAACAGCGCCATCTTTGAGGCCTTTAACGAGCACGGCATTGAAATCCCCTTTCCCCAGCGGGATCTGCACGTCAAGGAGTGGCCCGAGACCCTGGAGAAGCAAAGAGAAGGTTAGGCCGGCCGCCTGACCATGGCTGCCCTAGAGGGGGAGTTTGCAGAGCAGGGAGGAGTAATTGCCGCACGCCCGCGGCGGCGAGTCTGGATGCTGGATAAACCTATTCGGCGCCCACTTTCGGGGGTTTGGTCTTGAGGGATTTGACCTCGATGATCTTGGGCCGGGGACGGCGGCGGGTGGCCGGAGATTTTGCTGACTTGAGGCCTCCTTTCTTGGCCGCCTTGGCGTTCCCTTTGGCCGCGTTTTTTACCTGACCCTTCCCGGTATAGCTCCCCATGACGTTGGTGACAAAGGACTGGGTCTCCTGATACGGCGGAATGGTGCCGCACTTGGCCACCGCTTCCGGACCGGCGTTATAGGCGGCCACGGCCAGGGGCACGTTGTGCTGAAAGCGGTCCAGGCAGCGCCGCAAGTATCCCACCCCGCCGGCGATGTTCTGTTCCGGGTCAAAGGGGTTCCTCACCCCCATGAGGGCCGCGGTGCCGGGCATGAGCTGCATCAACCCCTGGGCCCCTTTGGGAGAAACCGCCATGGGATTGAAGCCCGATTCGTGCCGCATCACGGCCCGCACCAGGGTTGGGTCAACCCCATAGATTTGGGCATACTTGCGAATCAGCCCCTCAACCCGGGGATCTCTGGGCCTCCAGTGTTCCCTGAAGGCAAACGGGCCGGAGTGGATATAAACCCGGGGCCAGACCCGGGTTTTATTATTAAAAATATAGACCTGAACTTCCTGGTCCAGGAGATCGTAAAGGGTGTCTTCCGACCCCGGATTTTTTTTGATTTTTTGGGAATCAGAGCTTCCTATGACCAGGGTGCCGTCCCGGTTCAGGATCTTGGGGGCGGCCAGGGCCGAACCCACCAGGGCGACCATGGCTAAAATCACCGTCAGGATAAATAAAAATCGCTTCATAACTTATTTTTTATTAAATATTTAGCGATATTTGTCAAGAACGAATTGGGCTGGCACTTAATTTTTCGGCGGCCGGACCCCGCCTTTACTGTTGAATCCAGGACAATTTCCCTATTATTGATCCGCCGCCCGTGCCGTGCAGCCGGCAGATTGCCACCGCACTGCCCTCTCACTTTACGGCCTCAAGCACCCTCCCCGGACATTATTGCAGCCCGTTGATCACGACCGGTAGTTTCATCTTGCAATAATATTCAATATAAATCAAATAAACTTGATAAAGATTATTTGTCAGATGAGTTAATTTAGTGTAATATTGCATAGTTAATTTCACTCAGCCTTTGACCATGGATGGTCCTGCATGCTTTCCCCTATCTCGGACGCCAGCCAGGGAAAGTTGAATCTCCCCCCCGGGGAGCCCTCCCGGTCCGGCTCCATCCTGGCGGACCGGCCGGTGGCCCGCCCCCTGGTCCCGGTAACCCTGGCCCTGATGGCGGGGATTGCCGCCCCGGCCTGGGGCCTGCGCCTGCCGGAAATCTTACTGCTGCCGGGCCTGGCCGCTCTCTGGGGCGTCCTGGCGTGCCTCTGGTGGCGACGGCGGCCGGCCCGCTTCCTGCCCCTGATCCTGTTCGGGCTCCTGGGAGTCGCTTTCTATCAGGTGGCCTGGCAGCCGGATTTTCCTCCCGGACACCTCACCAATCTACCCCAGCGCCAGAATCTGATCCTCTTCGGCCATCTGAACCGGCCCGGCAAACTGGCCGGGGGATGGGAACAGCCTGGCATGGAAGAGCCGCAGGCAGAGCACAGGGAGGATTGGGCCAAGTTTGGCAAGTTAGAGCAGAAGGGGAAACGGGTTCAGCTCTTTATGGCGGCCGAGGCCTGGCGGACCCCCTGGGGCTGGCGCCCTGCGGCCGGGAACCTTCTGGTGGTGGCCCCGGAACTGGAACCCCCGCCGGTGGGCACCGGTCTGGTGATCCGGGGGCGCCTGCGCCGTCCCGCTATGCTCCAGTACCCCCGCACCTTCAACCGCCCCCGCTACCTGGCGGCCGACGGCATCTTCCGGGAGGTGTGGTTGGCGGACCCGGACCACCTCATTTTTCTGGCCGAAACCCAAGATTATTCCTGGGCCGAGAGGCTCCGGGGCGGCATCCGGGCGCGGTTGCGGGAGCTTAACCCGGACTGCCGGGCTATCTATCTGGCCATGCTCCTGGGAGACCAGGGCGAGATCACTCCGGCGATGCGCCAAAATCTGGCCCGCACCGGCACCAGTCACCTGATCGTCATCAACGGCCTGCACTTGGGGATGGTGGCTTTGGTCACCTACTTCCTCAGTTTTTGGCTCCTGCGGCGCTTTCCCCGGCTCCTCTTGCGGATCAACGCGGTCAAAATCGCCACCCTGCTGGCGGCCATCCCGGTGGTGGCCTATGCCAGCCTGGCGGGGGGGTCGCCCTCCACCCAGCGGGCCGAAATCATGGTGCTGGCCTTTCTGCTCCTGGTCTTCCTGGGGCGGCCCGGAGAGGTGTGGAGCGCCCTGGCCCTGGCGGCCCTGGTCATCCTGAGCCTGACGCCGCTCCGCCTCTTTGCCATCTCTTTTCAGCTCTCTTTTGTGGCGGTGGCCGCCTTGATCTATATAGTCCCTCGCCTGGTCAGGAAGTTGCCGAGGCCGGCGTCGGATCATCTACTCCCAAGGGTATTTGCCGGGGTACTATTTAAGGGTGGGGAATGGCTGGCGGTGACGGTGGTGGCCACCCTGGCCACCGCGCCTCTGGTGGCCTTCTACTTCCAGGTGGTCTCCCTCCTGGGCATCCTGGTCAATTTTGTGGCCATCCCCCTGGTCCTGCTCCTGGCCCTGCCCTTGGGGGAGGCCGCGGTCTTCGCCCAGGCCCTGGCTCTGACGCCGGTGGCCCGGGGCCTGCTCTTCGTGGGCAAACTCCCCCTGTGGCTGGGCTATCAGGTGATCCAGTGGGGGGCTAAAGTTCCCGGCAGCGCCATCATCACGCCCACCCCCACCTGGCTGATGATCGGGGCCTACTATGTCATCCTGGTCCTGGTGTTTGCGCCCCGGCGCACCTACCTGACCTGGGCCGGGGCGGGCCTGGCGGGGCTGGTGCTGGTGGGCGCCATCACCCTGGCATCCGGTTAAGGTCCCCCTGGCCCTGAAGTCACCGCCCTGGCCGCCCCCCGGGACCGCAACCTCATCCTGGCCCGCCTCAACCCCCGGCGCCTGGTGGTCTATGGCGATCCCAGCCGGTCCCTCGCCGGTACTCCCGGGATGGGGCGGTGAGCCTCTGCCTGAATGCCTCCGGGGTAACCGCGCGCCAGTGGCGGCCATAATAAAATGAGGACCTGGAAAAGGGGTTTTGATAGGAGGGCAGGGGGAGGTTTCGTAAGTCAGGGCCCCGCCCTCCAAGGTTTTTAGCTCTTGCGAGAGGTCTTGGAAATGAAGTCGCTCAACTGCTGCTTCACTTCCGCGGAGTTGCACTTGGGGCAGGCAACCTGGCCGGCCTCGTAATCCTTGATGCTCATGACGCGCACAAACGCGGTCCCACATTTGAGGCAGAGGTATTCATAGGTTGGCATGGCATTTCTCCCGACCGATAAGGTCATATCTCATTTGATAACCATAATAGTAGGTTCCGGTGGCCCCTGCAAGGGGTGCCGGCAGGCGGGAGATAAATTTCCCGGGCAGTGCCGGGGTTAACCCCGGCCAAGCAGGCCTGGCGAGGGCAGCTATGACCCGGCCTGAGCCTCGCTCCCCGGCAGGAGCGGCGTCCCGGCCACCAGGCTCCGGGCCACCAGGAGGTTGTACCACTCATGGGCCGGGTGCGGTTGCGGGGTCTCCAGGATGGCGGCCTCGGGTTTAAGCCAGGGGTGGGCAAAAAAGTGCCGCAGTCCCGTGAGCCCGATGGCGCCCTGGCCCAGATGCCAGTGACGGTCCCGCCGGGAGTTTAAAGGCGTCCGGGAGTCATTGAGGTGGATGAGCTTCAGGGAGTCCAGCCCCGGCCCCCGGGCTATATCCGCCAGGAGCCCGGCGACCCCCTGGGGACTGCCCAGGTCATAGCCGGCGCCGAAGGCGTGCGCCGTATCCAGGCACAGGCCCAGGGGCACGCCGCTCAAGGTAATGATCCGGTCCAGGTGGTGAAAACGCCAGCCCAGTTCCTGGCCCTGTCCCGCGGTGTTTTCCAGGAGCACCAGGGGCGGGGGCGGCACCTGGGACACCGCCAGGGCCAGGGCCCGAGCCACCTGGGCGAAGCTGGCCTCCGTCAGCGGCCCGTGTCCGGGATGCACCACCAGGTAGTCCGCGGCCAGTTCCCGGGCCAGGGCCAGTTCCCGTGACAACCTCTCGACGGATAATGCATAAAGAGCCGGGTCGTGCGCGGCCAGGTTGGGCAGGTAGCCGAGATGCACCACCAGGGGCCCTAATCCGGCCTGATGGTAGGCCCGGATAAACTCCCGAATTTCCACCGGCGGCACCGGCCGCCATTTCCAGGCCCGGGGGTTTTGGACAAAGATCTGGAGGGCCTGACAGCCCAGGACCTGGGCCTGTTGAACCGCCCGCCTTAAAGAACCGGCGATGGAGAGATGAAATCCTAAACGCATGATAAAAACAGGGCGAAAAGGCGAAAAGGGAAAAAGGCGAAAAGGGAATAAAAGAAATCAAAAAACATTCAGAGATTTTCCCTTTATGAAAGTGGTCGCCTAGCCAAGATGAGCACTAGAGAATCTAAGTTAGGCACGGCGTAATGCATCCCAAAGGTTGTTTTTTCCTCTGCACCATAATCCCCTTTCGCCCCATGCGGCAGATGATAGCGGATGAAAAGCGCCGCCCTTTTTGATATAGATTACCTTAATGTCAGACTCTGCGCTTCTCCGTCCCCTTATCCTGGAAAACTACGTGGCCCGGGAGTTTCTCAAGCTCACGGGGCTGAGCCTGGTGACCTTTGTGTCCCTGTTCATCATCGTGGATTTCTTCGAAAAGATCGACCGCCTGGTCCGGGCCCAGTTGGGAGCGACAGAACTTCTGGAGTACATCATCCTCAAGCTCCCCTTCGCCATTGGCCAGGTGCTGCCCGCCGCGGTCTTGCTGGGGATCATGTTGACCTTCGGCCTCATGTCCCGGTCCCACGAAACCATGGCCGTCAGAACCTCGGGCCTGGACATCCTGTCCTTGGTCCGCCATCCCATCATCTATTCCGGGGTGGTGGCCCTCCTCCTCCTGATCCTGAATCTCTATGTGGTACCCTGGACCCAGGGCCGACTCGACCTGTTCTGGCAGACCCAGGTGGACAAGAA
>CAYNMI010000044.1:0-12659 GCA_964398095.1 uncultured Desulfobacca sp. | reverse complement strand
CGCCGGCGGGGCCCGATCTGTCAAAACCCGGCATTGGACAGGGTTTGAACAAATGCGGCAAAAACCAGGCAATAAAGGCCGAATACCGGCCACCACCCCCTCTCCAGCCAGTTGGACAGCCATTTGAGGGCCAGGAGGCCGGTGGCAAAACTCAACCCCAGACCCAATAGGCTTTGTAAAAAAGCGACAAACAGGCTGGTTATCGAAGCGGCCGTGGGCCCCGACGCGGTAAGCACCCGCCAGGTTTCCCAGATGATGGCCAGGGGAGTAAGCACCGCGGCCAAGGCAAAACTGAATTCTTCCGTGTGCTTCTTGGAGACTCCCAGCATCAGCCCCGTGCTGATGGTGGCGCCGGACCGGGAAAAACCCCGGAAAGGCACGCACAGGCCTTGCAAAGCTCCTATCCAGAAGGACTGCTTGAGGCCCAAGTCGGCGGGCCGGGAGGACTGCGGGCGGCGCAGTCCCGAAGCCAAAATGAAGAGTCCCGTTACCCCCAAGGCAATCCCCATCAGGCTCAGGTTCCCGAAAATATCCTCAATTTGTCCATGCGGACCAAGCACATGCTTCTCGATAAAATCAATCAGGAACAATCCCACGACCCCGGTGCAGGCGGTGGCCAGCGTCACCAGCTTGGCAAAATTCCAGGCATCCTGGCGGGAAGCAAAGAAGTTGGTTTTCCAGGCATCCCAGTAATAAACCAGCACCGCCAGGGTCGTGCCGGCGTGCAGCATCACCAGGAGCAGGGTCCTTTCGGGTCGGGTGGGGTCAAGGCCCATTAATTTTTCCGCCACGATGACGTGGGCTGAACTGGAGATGGGCAAAAGTTCGCTAAAGCCTTGCACGACGGCAAGGACCAGTATCTTAAGCAATGACATTGACAGCACCTCCGGGGTTTGGTCCGCAAAAATAATCTCAGGGGGAAAACCTGCATCAGCTTTCCTGACAGCCTTAGCGGGGAAGCCGCCGCGCCGGCTGCCCCCTGACAATTATAAGCATATGTCTATTAATCCTCGGATGTCAAATCCCCCTGCATTGATTATGGAGTCCGGCGGTGGGCCAGGATCGGATCTGCCCGGAAAAATCGCCGGTTAATTCCCCCATCAAGATTTAACCGGACCGCCCCGGCGTAAAACTTGAGACCCCGGCGCCAGTCCCCTTGCCGGTCAGGCTGGGGGAGCAGGGCGACCGAAGATTCTGTTAATAATTATAATAGGTTATTGGCCAGGCTCTGGGTTCCGGCTGACAGGCAACGAGGTTAGGCCATGGCTGCTTGATTTCCCTTGACAAAGAAACCGGATCACCTTACTTTTAAACTTGGCGATGAAGTCCGCCGTAACTGCTGGTCGCAGGCGCGATAAGCTGATGACTTCTGTCCACTCCGGGCAGAAGTTTTTTTATGCCCTTGGAGGTTGGAAAATGGTGCATTTTCATGAACTCCAGGCCGCCCTGGAGCAGCAACTCACTCGGGCGAGCCGGATGCCGGAACTGCCGGCGGCCGGCTTCCAGCGGCTGCTGGAAAAATTGCGGCAAAACCGTTTCAATCTGGTGATCCTCGGCGCCTTCAAACGAGGCAAGAGCAGCCTGATCAACGCCTTGCTGGGCCAGGCGCTGCTGCCCACCGGCATCGTCCCCCTCACCTCGGTGGTCACCATCCTGGGTTACGGGGAGGAACTGGACCTCCAGGTGCATTTCAGCAACGGCGAGACCCGCGGGATCAGCCAGGCGGAATTGCCGGACTATATCACCGAGAAAGGCAACCCCCGGAACCGGAAAGGGGTCCGGGAAGTGGAAATCGCCTATCCTTCCGAGTACCTGAAGGACGGGGTCCGCATCATCGACACCCCGGGAGTCGGTTCGGTGTACAGCCACAACAGTGAGGTGACCTATAACTATCTTCCCCAGGTGGACGCCGCCATCTTCGTGGTCACCGTGGACCCGCCCCTGTCCGCGGCGGAACAGGAGTTTCTGAAGGACATCCGGGAATATGTCCACAAGCTCTTTTTTGTACTGAATAAGATTGACTATGTGGAAGCCCCCGAGCGCCAGGAGGCCCTGGAATTCACCGCCCAGGTCTTGCAGGCGAATTTGGGCACGGAAAACCTGGCCATTTTCCCGATGTCGGCCAAATTAGCCATGGGCGGCAAATCCAATGGCCATCCGGAACTCCTGGAAGCCAGCCTCCTGCCTCAGTTTGAAGAGCACCTGCGCCAGTTCCTCTATAAAGAAAAAGGGCGGGTCTTGTTGATTTCCTGCATTAACGGCGCCCTCAAGGCCCTCACCGATTCGACCCTGGCCCTCCAGGTGGAACGCCAGGCCAGCTCCCTGAGCCTCCAGGAACTGGAGGAAAGGGTGGCGAGATTCAACGAGGAGCGGCGCGGCCTGGAGAAGGAGCGCGAAATCTCGCTTCTGCTGTTGGACGGGCGCATCAAGGGGGTGGGGTCGGAAGTCCATGACGATTTGGAGGAGTTTAAGCGCGCCACCCTGACCCGCCTGGCCCGGGCGGTGGAGGAGACCTTCCACCAGAAAAGCCGCAGCGCTCCGGACCTGCGCAAGGAGATGGAAGAGTACCTCTTCGGCGAGCTCCGCCACGTGTTCAGCGCCTGGCGGCGTCAGGAGATCGACAAGCTGGCCCAGAGGCTGGGCGAGGTCCACGAGGAATTTGCGGCCCGCATCAATGCCATTCTGGAACGACTGACCCGCTTAACGGCGCGCATCTTCGATCTTTCCCTCCGGGGCTTTGCCGCGGAGGAGGTCTTTACGGAAAAGAGCCAGTTCTGGTTCAAATTCAAGGAAGAGCCGGTGGGCCTGGAGATTCTCCAGATGACCGTGACCTCGCTGCTGCCCCGAGCCTTGACCAAAGGACTGTTGCTCAAAAAACTCTTGGACAATGTCGAGGAGTTGGTGGATAAGCACTGCGGGCGGCTGCGCTGGGATTTTAGCCAGCGCCTCCAGGAAATCGCCCGGGATTTTCGCCAGACCTGGCTCGCCAAGATCGACGACACCACCGGGTCCATCCAACAGGCCCTGGACCGGGTCCGGAGCCAGAAACAGGCCGATTCCCAGGCCACCGCCGCCCGGATGGGACAACTGGAACGCAGTCTGACGGCAATCCTCCAGGCTGAATCCGAGCTCTTGAGCCTGAAGCAGGAGGTCGAAGCCGCCTGATCGGGCCTGGTTAGGGTATTGTGAAAATTATAATTTAAACTTGACAGATTTAATAACCAACTTACTTTTAGAGTAAACCCTATCCAGCCCAAGAGGAGGCGGCCATGCAAGAATTCAAGGAAATCATCCGGAAAAAGGGCTTACCCGAGGTGGGGCAAATGGTGCGCAGTAAAAGATTCGGCACGGTCTGGCGGGTTATGGAGAAGAAAGAAGTGTGGGCCACCATCTCACCGGAACCCAACACCGGCGAGACGCGCATGGTCCCGGCCATTTATCTGATGTTTTGGAAGGTGAAAGAAGGCGAGCGCCCCGGGGTGGGCAAAATGATGGGCTTTGAGTATACCCTCTATGACAACACTTTTAATCTTAACTGGGACATCACTCCTTGATTGACTTCCTTTCTAGTAACGGGCTCTATCCCGATTTTCCCGGAGGCCACCGGGATTGGGAAAAACCAAGGGATTCTTATCCAGTCTGGATAATAATACCTGGCAAAAAAATTGGGTGATAGTTTCTTGAGGAAAATTAAATCATTACTCAACTGAAGCAAGGGGCCGCACCCAGGGCCCCTTGTTTTTGAAGAAATTTGCCGGTAGTTGAAAGTCCAGAGATTCATTCCCGCCAATCAACCTGCAATAAGGAGAACCATGGTGCAGATCATTTTGGTGCGGCACGGCCAAACCCCCTGGAACAAAGACAAAATCTTTCGGGGCTCCAGGGACATTCCCTTGAACGACACCGGCCGGGAGGAGGCCCGCCTGGCCGGCGAGTGGCTCAAGGGGGAGACCATCCACGCGGCCTATTGTTCCCCCCTGTCCCGGGCCCGGGATACCGGGGAAGCCATTGCCCGGCATCACGGCCTCCAGGTGCTGGACCTGCCGGGGCTCGCCGATATCTGCTACGGCGATTGGGAGGGTCTGCCCCTCACGGAGGTCAAGGTCCGCTACGCCGATCTCTACCGCCAGTGGGAAACCGCGCCGAACACCGTCCGGTTCCCCAACGGCGAAACCCTGGATGAAGTCAAGGCCCGGGTCCTGGATGCGGTGGAGGAGGTGGTGCGGCGCCACCCCGGGCAAACGGTGCTCCTGGCGGCCCACCGGGCCGTGAACAAGGTGCTCATCGCCGCCTTCATCGGCCTGGACAACTCCCATTTCTGGCGCCTGGGCCAGGACACCACCGCGGTCAACCGCTTTCGGAGGGTGGGGGACACCTGGCACATCATGGGCCTCAACGACATCTGCCACCTCCGGGGCTTCCAGCGGGGCGAGTACGTGGATTTTTAAAAGAGGGAATGGGGAGAGAGAGGGCCTAGAAACCTTTTGCAAGGCCTCCTATGGCAATTTGCGCCACTAGGCGACCCCCATTTAGGGCTGCCAAATTGCATCAATTTCTCGCATCTGGTCGATGGTGAACCTCAACACCTTGACCACATTTATGATATTTTCTATTTCATCAAGGGAAAGTTCGCGCCCCTGGCGGGATTTCAGGTATTTGTTCAGCACCTGGTAGCCGCCGATATGGAAATTCCAGACGTCTTCCGGCACCGGGGCGAAATACTGTTGCAGGTTGATATAGACTCGCTGTTCCCGGGCGTTGTAGGTTGGCTTTTCAACCAGGTCGCTGCCCTTGGTAATCTCTACCTGGGGCTGGGCCGGAACTTCTTTGAGTAAATGCGCCTGCACCAGGGCCCAGCCAAGCCCGGACAGTTTTTCAAAGAGCTGCCGATCATCCACGAAGGGAATCCGGGGAAAGTCGATTTTCAGAAACTCGGCATATCGGCGGCGGTAGGTGGGGCTGTGCAGCACCGCGTAGATGTAGCCCAGGATGGCTTCCGGCTCGTAATGGTGGCCGTATTTCAGGTCCATGAAGGCGCGGAACTTGGGGGCGAAGTTTTCGCGGCGCTCGTTGTATTGCGCCTGAAGTTCCTTGACGAAAAGATGATTATTCTGGTTTTGGTTAGGGTTTTTATTTTCGGCGGCGTTGTAACGGTAGAGGGGGAAAAGATAGCCAATATCATAACGAGAAACAGCTTTGTGACCAATAATATTTTCAGTTGCCAAAATAGACCAGGCGTCCTTAGTGAGTCTTGTCGTTATCAAACCAATATTTTTTTCTTTTTGCAACATGTGCTGCATAGTATTTTCACGGGCGCGTTCTAATTTGTTTGGATCATAATAAATATTAAGGAAATCAAATGGTCTATAGAGAATTGTCTCTTTAAAAGCATTATCATATTCATTAAATTTTGATCTTATTTTCGTTCTCAAATCGGCTTCATTTAGCCCAATTAATATTTGATCGTCGGCGGTAACAATTCCTACTGAATTTAGTGGGAAAATATCCGTAATTTTCCACCCCTTCTCGTATTCGGCGCGCAGAGACTCATCCTGCGGAATAAACAGATAAAAAGGGCTTTGGGGCTGTATTTCATCCCAGGAGGCTGTGTCAAACTCCATCTCCAGGCAGGCGCGATATTTCTCCTGCCGTCTGCCCCAAAGGTCGGCGTGATATACCTTTTTCTCTAACCCCGGCTGGCGCACCAGCAGAGAAATGCAGACGCCCTGCTCAATATCGAAGACATTTTCATCCTTGCCGCCGTCCGGGGTGGTTTCCTTCTTCTTGCTGTTGCCATGCAGGTCCAGGACATAAATCCGGTTATAGGTCTGCATCAGGCTTTGGCGCATGCCGCGGAAGGTCGGGTTATCCAAGAAGGAATGATTGGTGATGATGCCGACTACGCCTGCCTCCACCTGCTCCATCTTCCATTGGGCAAAGCGGATGAACTTGACGTAATCGTCCTGCAACCATTTGGGGTTTTTTTCGCCCAGGGGCCGTCCGTCAACTTGCTTATAAGAATCAATCAGCCCGGTAATCCATTTGCCCTTGTTTAACGAATGGCCGGAATAGGGCGGGTTCCCGGTGATGACCAAAATCTTCTTGTCCTTCACCTCCTGGGCGAGCTTAACTTCGTTGGATAGCGCCGGGAGGAAAAAGTTCGGCTGCGGTTCAATGGGCTCCAGGGTGTTGGTCAGGTAGATTTGCAGCCGCTCCTTGGGCTGCATGGCATACCCGCGTTCGTGCAAAAACTGCGACAGTTTCAGGTGGGCGATGGTATAGGGCGCGATCAGATATTCAAAGCCGTACAGGTTTTTCAGGGCGTGTTCCCGGATCACCTGATCGCGCACGCCTTCCGACGTCTCATCCAGAATTTGCTGCATCACTTCCAGCAGGAAGGTGCCGGTGCCGGTGGCGAAATCCAGCACCGTGACCCGCTTGCGGTCGGCCAGGCCGGGTTGGATGCCGAAGGTATTTTTCAAGATATCGTGGACCGCGCGCACGATAAAATTCACCACGGGCGGCGGGGTGTAATACACGCCGCGGCTTTTACGCATGTCCTTGTCGTAAGCCTTTAAAAACCCTTCGTAGAAATAGACATAGGGGTCTTTGGCGAACAACAGGCGTTCTTCTTCGGATTGCGGGAAGAGGCGGCCCTGGCGTTTGCTGAAGGCCAAATCCTCTTGGAGGGCGGCAAGGTCAAGGGTGTTCATAATGCTCAAGATTTCTTCGATAACCCATCTGATTAGCCGGTATTCCTCCTTATCCAATTCATCCAGAAAATCGACCAACTCCTTGATCAATTCGAAATTCGTGGGGATATATTGCTTGGCATTGTTAAGGCTGATGGGCGCGCCGTTGCCGCAATTCAGGCGGGCCAGAAACAGGCCGTAGCCCAGCATTTGGGCGAAGGCGTTGGCAAAGCCGGGAATATCCAGCTCATGAAAAACGTCTCGCTTGAAAACGCCAAACAGGCCAAAGAGTTTCCCTTGCTGATGTTCCCGCTCTTGACGGCGCAATTCTTCGGTAAGAAATTCGCGTAAGGCATGGCAGCGGAGCGCCAGGGCCAAGGCCAAATCCTTGGCCCGGCCGATGCCCTTGGGCGGAGTGGATAAGAAGGCGGTGATTAAGGCCTCGACCTTGGCGGCTTTATCGGGATCAAGGCGGGCCTTGTGATAACCGATATCGCTGGGATAGCAGAGGGTTTCGCGCTTGGTGATGACGCCATCCTTCAACCAAAGCCATTCCAGGTAATTGGTCAGGATCAGATTGCCGGACAACTGTTTATATTTGGCGATTTGGTCAGACTTCAGAATCTGGTCAAGGTTTTCATCAGTCTTCTTGTTTTCCAGATAGCCGAGGATGCATTCGTTGATCTTGAATTTGAAATCCGGGGCGCCTTTGCCGGTCAGGTCCCGCTTGGGTTCGTGAATAACTTTGATTTGCTTTCCGGCCAGGGCGTTCAAAAGATGGTCCAGGGCCGGGCGCAAGGTGTGCTCGGTGGAATCTTCAACATCGAGATTTTTGATTTGATCAAAATAGGCCTTAAAGGCTGCGAGCATAACGGCACATCCTCTATGAGGTTTTCATTGCTCTATTATTATTCTCCTTTTTCCCCTTCTTCTTCCTCCACTAGCAATAAATTGACGTGGCGGCGGCGGATGTCCACGTGGGCCACCTTGACCTTGACAAGATCTCCCAGGGCGAAGATGCGCCGGGTGCGGCGGCCGAAGAGACGCATAAGGGATTCCTCGTAGCGGTAGTAGTCGTTGGGCAGGTCCACCAGGCGCACCAGGCCCTCGGCAAAGATCTCCTCCAGGGAGACGAAAAACCCGAAGGCGTTGACCCCGGTGATGCGGCCCGAAAAGCTGTCCCCCACCCGGTGCGCCAGGCAGCGCACCTGCATGCGGGACAGCATTTCCCGTTCCGCCCCGATGGCGGCCCGCTCCCGCCGGGTAAGATGGCCGGCCTGGGTCTCCAGGTCGTCCGGGTCCAGAGAAAATGGGGGTTTCCGCCCGGCCAGACGGGCCAGGAGCAGCCGATGGATCAGCAGATCGGGATAGCGCCGGATGGGGGAGGTGAAGTGGGTGTACCAGTCGGTGGCCAGGCCGTAGTGCCCCAGGTTCTCCCCGGCGTAGCGGGCCTGCTTCAGAGAGCGCAGGAGCATCAACTGCACCATGGGGGCCAGGGGGGTCTGGCGGACCTCGTCCAGAAACTCCCGGAGGACCCGGGGGTCGCGGTGGACTTCCTTAGGGAGATCGAACCCCAGGCTCTTGAGGTAGGTGCGGAACGCCGCCAGCTTGGCGGCATCCGGGCGCTCGTGCACCCGGAACAGGGAGAATTCCCCCAGGAAGGTGGCCACCGCTTCGTTGGCCGCGATCATGAACTCCTCGATGAGCTGGTGGGACACCAGTTGGTCCACCCGGCGGATGTCCACCGGCCAACCCCGGTCGTCCAGGACTACCTCGGCTTCGGGGATGCTCATGAGGAGGCTGCCCCGTTCCCCCCGGCGCTCCCGGAGGAGGTCGCAGAGTTCCGTCATCCAGGCGAGCATCTTGAGGAACGGCCGGTATTGGCTCCGCCGGCGCCGGTCTTTCTTGACCATGAGGTCGTCCACCAGGCGGTAGGTGAGGCGGGCGTGGTTGCGCACCACGCTCCGGGCGAAGGTGAAGTCCTTCCGGCGGCCCCGGCGGTCGAAGTTCAGAATGGCGGTCACCGCCAGGCGGTCTTCCCCGGGGATGAGGCTGCAAACGTTGGTGGCCAGCTTCGGGGGCAGCATGTGCACCGCCCGCTGGGGAAAGTAGACGCTGGTGCCCCTTTGGTCGGCCTCCCGGTCCAGGGGCGACCCCGGGGTGACGTAGTGGCTCACGTCGGCGATGGACACATAGAGGGTGAAGGTTCCCCCAGGCTTTTTCTCCACACAGACGCCGTCGTCGAAGTCCCGGGCGGTCTCGCCGTCGATGGTCACCATGGGCAGGTGGCGGAGGTCCAGCCGCCCCTTGAGGCCCGTTTCCGACAGGTCCGGGGCGATGTGGGCCGCGGCGGCCAGGACCTCCGGCGGGAACTCGTCCGGCAGTTCGTACTTCAAGATCACCAGACGCGCCTGGACCTCGGCATCTTCCACGTCGCCCAGGACCTCGGTGACCACCCCCTGGGGATTGAGGTGGCCCGTGGGGTAGTGAGTCACCGCGGCCCGGACCATCTGGCCCGGGGCGGCGCCGTTCAAGTGCTCCGGGGCGATGACCAGGTTGAACAGGAGATGCTCGTCCTCGGGCTCCACGTAATAGGTGTCCCCGGCCTGGGACAGCAGGCCCACCACCTCCGTTTGCCGGCGGGAGAGGATGCGGATCACCCGGCCTTCCCGGCGGCGGCCCCGGCTGCCCTCGATGCGCACCACCACCCGGTCGCCGTGCCAGGCCTCTTTCAGGTTAGCCGCCACCAGGTAGATGTCCTTGCCGCCGGTCTCGGGAGTGACGAAGCCGAAGCCGTCGGGGTGGACGGAGAGCTCCCCCGCCACCAGGTTCATTTTCTCGGCCAGGCCAAAACGGCCGCCCTTCAGGGAGACCAGTTGCCCCCGGCCCACCATCTGGTCCACCGCCTGGGCCACGGCCTCGGTCTGATCCGCCCCGGTATTGAGCAGGCGGAGCAGCTCCTCCATCAACAGCGGCCGGGCCGCCTCCTGAAAGGCCCTGAGGATGCGGTCTTCCCTGGACCCCGCGCCCGGCCCTTTTTTGCGCCGCCTTCTTTTCCCAGTCATTGATGCCCTCGCTGGCCTTTACTTGAAACATTTAGGGTCTTATCCGCCTTTGCTGCTGCATTTATTGACATTTTGTTGTCCTTATTATGACATTTCTTATCATATCAATATGTTTTAAGAGGGGTCCAGCAAGGTTTGCCGGCAGCCCTTGCCAAACCCCATTTTATTTATGGGAGCGGCAAGTCAATGGCATTCCTCCTAACCCTCCAGGGAGGGCGAGGGAAAAAATGCAATTTCCCTCATGCCCTGATGAATAACCGCCGGTAGAATTGACTGCCCTCAAAAATAAAGGTAAAAAAGAAAGGCACTGCCAAGAGGGCCTCAGTGGTCAGGGGTGGCGCCGGGAGTTTACGGGGCCACATGCCGGCCAAGAAAATCCTTGCGGTCCTCTTGGTCATCAACGAACGGGCCGGACCGACATAATTTCGTCAAAATCGGCACCAGGCGGCCGCTTATGATGGTAAGGTGCTGAACGACTCGATGTCAATGGAAATAATGAGTCATACCGTGGCCGCCCCGGCCCGGGGGCCGTCAGCGCCTGCCCCCGGCTCCTCCGGGGCCGGCCCCGTCTTGATGAGAGACTCCTGGACCCTGAGGCGCGGTTTTTCTCTTACCACCGGCAAAGTTGGCCCATGGACCCCCAAAAATCGCCCAAGCTGAACCTCTTGTTACTCGTACTGTCGCTCCTGGTGGGTCTGGTCCTCTGCGAGATCATCGTCAGGTTCGTCCGCCCCGCCTCGGATATCTTCCCCGCGGCCCCGACTGAGGACCCCATTCTGGGGATCCGCCTCCTGCCGTTCCAATCCGGCCACGACGCTAATGGCTTCCGCAATCGCACCGCCGCCGGATATTTTCCCATCGTCTGCATCGGCGACTCCATGATTTACGGCGTCGGCGTTCCCCGGAGAGACGCCATCCCCCAGCAATTGAGCCGCCTGCTCCATGAGCCGGTATATAGTATGGGGCTGGGCAGTTACGGGCCGGTGCAATATTATCAGTTATTGAAGGATTCCCGGAAGATGCACCCGAAAAAAACCGTCATCGCCTTTTTCCTGGGCAATGATCTGCTCGATGCCGATCATATGGTCACCCAGAGGCCTTATTGGCATAAGCTGGCGGCAAACCTCGGCGATGACAAGTCCCTGAAGGACATTACCCCGTGCGTCCTGCCCCCGGGTGAGAAGGCCGTCAAATACGAGTACAAGCCCCTCAATATCCTCACCATCCGGATGAAAAAGCCCGGTTCCCTGCTCTGGAGAATCCATGCTTTTTTGCGCTTGCATTCGGGGCTCTACGCCCTGTGGTATGAAGGCGGGGTGAAGCCGCTGATCGAGAGGTTTGTTGAACGGCCGGAGCAGCTTAAGATCCCCGGGGTTTTTCACACATCTCAGGTTAACACCATTTTCACCCCCGGCGTTAATCTTGACGCCCTGGACCCCCGTGACCCCAAGGTACGCCTGGGTCTGTTGGTTACCCAAAAAGCCGTAGAGATGATGTCCCAGTTGGTAAAGTCCCCCCGGGAACACGCTAACCTGTGGTTCTTTATCGTCCCCACCAAGGAAAACGTGTATTACCATTACCTGAAAAGCCGCAACGTCACCCTGCCCCCCACCTATGAATGCGCCGTCCAGGATGAACGGCAGGTCACCCGATGGCTGCACCATCTCATCAATGCCAACGGCTTCCGGTACATCGACGTGTTCCCCCGGATGGAACAGGCCGCCAACCGCGGGGTCCTGTTATACCAGCCTTCCAGTGACGCCCATCCCAATATCGCCGGCTACCGCCTCATCGCCCAAACCGTGGCCGAGGCCCTGAAGCCCTGATCCGGCCCGGCGCGGGCCAGCCCTGCCACCAATCCTGCCGCTGCACCGGGCCGTTTCGGGATTCCGGCCGGCGCGGCGCGCCGCCTGACCTGCCGGAGGGAATCGGGGCCTGGAAATGGCTTGGAGAAAATATTACCCTGGATCAAGCGTTAGAATGAAACAGGTGGCCAGCTCGAAGATTATCTCTTGATGATGAGGGCATTTTCTAAAAGGTGTGCCTTGATGAATCTTTGCGTCACCTTTTCAGATTGTACCTCATAAGAGCCCTTATCAAGGTATTCTTTGATATGGTTGATCTTGTCGGTCCGCACCTCGGGAATCTCTTTAATGATTTCGTAGGCTTTTCGATTCAGATGGTAATATTGGTACATTATCCGGGACTTATCCAAGAGAAGAGACTCCCCTCCCTCGGTTTCCTCCGGGGAATAATAAATCGGTTCAGAGAGTAGTCTAAAGGCCACCGCAAATCGGGGCGCGTCCAATGGCTTACGCTCCGTGCGCACCACTGCAACATGCATCCCCAAACGATACGTGATCTGATCCGCGCATACCGTCTCGAAAGTTAAATAGCTGATATCGTCTTTTTCCAGGGGAGGCGGGGTATCGCTAACGAAATAAATGCCTCCCAAACTGATGTTCATTAATATGCCCTGATTGGCCCATAACTCCTGGGATTGGGGCAGGTGAATATGACATATCCTGGGTTCGGAAACCTGAATTCGGCCGAACCGGCGTCTTTCCTGGGAGGGCGACAGGTCAGGAACTCTTTTAATCTTCATGGGAATTTGGCCATCCATAAAAAACCGCTGGGGGATAAAATTTTCTTACCTTCATATCGGCAAGATCGATAAGTAGATAAATTTTTCTCCGGCCTGATCGCTCTAACGGATTGAGCCTCTTGCAAAAAGGCGTTTTGTCATCCTGAGCGAAGCGAATGATCTCGTATTTTAAACTAGTTATGAGATTCTGCGTTCGCGCCGCGCCCTCAGAATGACAGGTAGAGAGATATTTGCCAGAGGCCACAAGCTATTTCAAAACCTCCTTTTGCGCCAATTTGTCATTCTGAGCGAAGCGAA
>CAYNMI010000043.1:0-12781 GCA_964398095.1 uncultured Desulfobacca sp. | reverse complement strand
CTTGTCGATTTCGTCGATATAGATGATGCCGTATTGGGCCAGTTCCAGGTCGTCGTCGGCGGCGTACACCAGGTCCCGGATGAGGTCTTCCACGTCGCCGCCCACGTAGCCGGTTTCACTGAACTTGGTGGCATCGCCCTTGATAAAGGGGACGCCGATCTTTTTGGCAATGAGTTTGACCAGATAGGTCTTGCCGACACCGGTGGGTCCGATGAGGATGATATTGTTTTTAATGGAGCCCACCCCGGGTTCCGGGTCCCGTCCCAATTCCAGGGAATGGCGAATCCGGTTGAAATGAGTGCAGACCTTGGTGGCCAGGATACTTTTGGCCAGGTCCTGCTTGACCACGTACTCATGGAGGTAGGTTTCCAACTCCTCGGGTTTCAGGTCGAATTTTACCCGGCTGACTCCCGGGCCGGCGTTCTGGCCGGTGTCATCTTTCTCGGGTTTGGCCACCCAATGCGGCGCCAGCACCTTAATCCGGCTGCCATATTTTTTGGTGAGGTAATCACTCAGTTCTTTTTCCAGCTCTTTGGGGTCGGGAATTTTTTCCATGGGATTGATGGTCTGGCGGACCCGAGCCGTAATGCCGGCCCGCTCTGGAGAATTTTTATAAAATTATAACCCCCGGCAGCCTGGGGCGCAAGTGAGGCGAAAATGCGGTAGTGTACCAGTCAATTTTCAGTGAATCTATAGGAGCTTGAGGGTGACCCCGGCGATGGAAGAAAGGATTGCAGATTAAGTATGGAGTTTGAAGAAAATAGCAAATGTATCTACTTGAAATATTTCATTGAAATTAATTTCTGCTCATGGCAGGATTAAGCCAGTTGGCATAAGACGGCGCAAAATCTTATCATTCTGTTAACTTTTCCCTTGATTTTCCGCAAGAGATGATGATACAAGATATCCAAGAGATCGAAGCACAGATTAGGAGAATTGCAAAAACCGGTTCGCGGGGTGTGGCTCTCAGCAAGCATTGTAGGGAAGAGCGTATGCCCGAGAGAAATGTTGATTTCCAAGATATCCTAAATGTCCTCAATTGGGGCAAAGTAGTGCATGACCCCGACCAAA
Organism: uncultured Desulfobacca sp.; assembly: GCA_964398095.1. Taxonomy (GTDB): domain Bacteria; phylum Desulfobacterota; class Desulfobaccia; order Desulfobaccales; family 0-14-0-80-60-11; genus 0-14-0-80-60-11. The sequence continues at coordinate 11,710 of CAYNMI010000043.1, read as the reverse complement.
ATACCGATATGAAATTTAAGGTGTCTCACGTAGATATAGAAGGGGAACCTCTTTGTGTAATTGTAATCCTTAAAGATGAGAATTCTCTGTTCGTGAAAACCGTACACGATGTATGAGGTTGCTATGAGCAATATGGATTGCCCCACGTGCCACCAAAAAGGCAAAATCTATAAGGGCAAATATCACTACACTGAATCCGGTTTGAATAATGTATGGTTGATGGGCGTAGAAATTTTTGAATGTGATTGCGGGGAGAATTTTGCCTTTATTCCATGTGTTCAAGAGTTACATAAATTGATTGCCCAAATTTTACTAAAACAGGAAAACCAATTATCGGGGCGCGAGATTCGCTTTTTAAGAAAACACATGGGAATGAAGTCGAAAGATTTTGCAAACGATCTTGGTGTAAGGCCAGTTACGATATCAAGATGGGAAAGTGGAGATTATGCCCCCTCGAAATCGTTTGATAAATTCATTCGATTATTTTACGCTGCAAACATGGGATTAGAAGATATGGCCAAAAAACTTGTTAAAGATATCTTCCCCAAACTTAAACCGGGCCAAAAAGAATCTCCAATCAATTTTCCTATGGATAAAATCATAAAAGAGCCTTGCCTTGTGAATGCGTAATACAATATTTTGATGATCTTTAAACCGGCCTTAGGGTCGCTTTTATATCCTCTTTAATGTTCCATTATGGATCAATGACGCCTTAAAAAAATTCCTTTCCTTGGGTGAAATTTTCCCAAGCCCCTATTCCCCAGTTTGGCAAATTCAACCTAATACACTACAGAAAATGCCCGTCACTGGAAGTGCCGTCTCCGGCCTCCCATTACCTGACTGCCGGAGTCATTCCGGGTCCCCTGGCCTTTATCAGCCTGTCTCCTGCGGCTTTGGACCCGGTGCCGTGAATCACGGTGATATTTTTTCCAAAGAGTAGTTGACCCGCTTGGGACTTCAGCCCACAATAGAAAAAATCTGGGAACTCAGCCGCGGCCGGCGCCCCCTGGCGCGCTGCGGCCTGGGAGGAACATGGACTCGCCTTTCCTGAAAGCTTTGGCCCAGGCCCGGCCCGATCCCGGCGGCGGCGCCGCCGCGGCCCATGCCGCCGCGTTGGGTCTGGCCCTGCTGGAAAAAGTGGCCGGTCTGGAGCGGCAACGCCAGGGTAAACAGGGCTTTTCCTGGGATGATCTCCTGGCCCGGGTGCGGGTCGTGGCCGCGGCGCTGGTCCGGCTCCAGGAGGAGGATGTCAGGGCCTATTTCGCTCTGGTCCAGGCCCGGGCCGCGGGCGACCCCGGGGAACTGGCCGCGGCCCTGGAAGAGGCCCTGGCCTGCCCGTTGCGGATCATGCAGCACGCCCAAGAGGGCCTGGCCTTGATTTGCCAGGGCGGCGGCCATTGTCAAGGCCACCTGGTCGCCGACCTGCTGGTGGCCTGCGAGCTGCTGGGGTCCGCGTTTCGGGGGGCGCACCACATCGCCATGGCCAACCTGAGGCACATGCGCCCGGACCCCCGGCGGGCCGTGTGGGCCGCGGACCTTATCCATACGTTGGCGGCCATTGAGTCCGAGTTTCAGCAGGTGCGGGCCGATCTCCTGGGACGGGCCGCATGCCCCTGATTCTGGCCGCGGATAACCTCCAACCCCTGAACCCCGCGGTGGCCCGAGCCCTGGACACTCTGGACCCCCGGCCCCTCCAGGAACTGGCCCGCCGGGCGGAACAGGCCGGCGCGGATTTAATCGACATCAATCCCGGCTTTCTGCCGCCCCGGCGCCACGACCGCATGGCCTTTATGGTGGACGCGGTGCAGCAGGTCACCGGGTTGCGCCTCATCCTGGACAGCCCCGACGCGCAGGTATTGGCCCGGGGGCTTAAGGCCTGTAATGAGCCGCCCATCCTCAACGCCTGCACCCTGGAGCCTCACAAGCTTAAAGAGATGCTCCCCCTGGCCGCGGCGCACCGGACCGGCCTGGTGCTCCTGCTCCTGGATGGACACTCCCGCCCGGCCGCCTCCCTGGAGGGCAAAATCACCCTGGCCCTGGAACTGAGGGAAGCCGCCCTGGCCGCGGGGCTGCGTGACGAGCAGTTGATCTTCGACCCGGTGATGCCCAATCTCACCTGGCCCGACGCCTGGGAGCAGACCGGGGCGGTGGTCCAGGCCGTGCGCCACCTGGCCGGCGGCGCAGTTTGGGGAGAGCCGGCCCGGACCATGGCGGGGCTTTCCAACCTGAGGAGCGGCCTCCGGGCCATGTACCCCGTGCGGGTGGAAGAAGCCGTGCTCGGCCTCCTGGCCGGGGCGGGCCTGGCGATTGCCCTGGTGGATGTTTTGCAACCTGGCTTGATGGAGACGGTGAGGGTTATTAATCAGATAGGGTAATTTTCCTTTTGGTCTTGCCGGGGAAATTAGTCGCCGTAGGGCGGGAAAGCGAAGCGCATCCCGCCTTCAGCCTGATTTGCCGCACAAATTCCCGGAGGGGAAAGACTTTCAGTACGGCACTTGAAGAAGGGAGAACGAAGCATTTGGCAGCGAGATTTTTGGGAACACGTTATCCGCGACGAGCGTGATTATGAGCGTCACGTGGATTACATTCACTACAATCCGGTAAAACATGCTCAGGTTACGAGGGGTGCGGATTGGCCTTATTCTATCTTCCATCGTTATGTTCGAAGCGGTATTTATAACCTTGAATGGGCGGCACATGATGACGTTCGGCGTCTGGAGATGGAATAATGCTTAAGGCGGGAGACGCTGCGCTTTCCCCTCTACGGGCTAATGAGGGATTACATAATCGCATTAGGGGAATTATTGCAATGATTAATTATAATAAATTAGCAATCTATGCATTCGTTATAATTCTAATGACCTATTTTGCCACACCTTCTTTTTCACAAGATAAGCCTTCCTTATATGTAATTAATATTATCGTAACGAAATTAATTATGCAGGAATCAAGTGCAATAAATACTCGTGAAATTAGCGATATCAGCATAATTAAGGAGTCACAATATAATGGTCGTTATTGCATTGAAGTAAGCTATAATAGGATTTCTAATACGGGGAAAATATATCCTGAACATGGTAAATTCTTTATTGAAAAAAAGTATAATATATGGGTTGGCGGAAAAGACGGATGTAATCCATAATTTATGATAGTATGGATAATCTACTACAGCACCCGTATTAGCCGCAGGGCGAGAAGGCGAGGCGCATCCCGCCTTCAGTTATCATGATAAACTGAAATCATGCTGCAATATATTCGCACCTTTGTTCCTGGTGGCACTTTTTTTTTACCGTTACTCTTCTGGAACGCCGCCGCAAACTTTTAACCGAAAATATTGACCATTCTCGGGAGGGGGTACCCGGGCTGGGTCAGCCACGGCCCTGCTTGTTCTATTGCCAACAAAAAGGGGAATGGTTTAGTAACTTGCCATATAAGACCATTATCCTTAGATAAGCGAACAGTTCGGTTATGATTTGAAATGAGAAATTGAGCCTTGGTGCAGAGATTTCCAGAACACCTTCGGTCCCATGAATCATTGCTCCGGACAAATATCTCTTGGGTCTTTCCGGAGAACCTTGTATAATTAAAATAAGAGCTTGATAATTCAGAGTAAAGCTACTCCATATGACAAAAATCCAGGTTTTCAGATTTTTCAACCGCCGGATAAGCAAGTTAGAATGAGGAAGTCTCTATCCACCGCCCCTTAGGTAATCTCACCGGCTTAAAAACCCATCAATACCGCGCCTTGGAGCGGCTCTACCGCCGCAAGGCGCCCCCGGCCCAGTTGCTCACCCCGGAGTTGGCCCGGCAGTTGGCGGAGATTTCCGCCCAGGTCCGCCGGCAGATCGGCATCCTCATTGACCGCCAGGGCGCGGTGGCCTATGTCATCGTGGGGGACGCCAAGGGCCTGGTCATCCCCGCCCTGCCCCGGATGCGGGGCGTCAAGGGCCGCCTCAAGGGCTTGCGCCTGATCCACACCCACCTGGACTTAAGCCCGCTGTCCCAGGATGATTTTATGGACCTGGCCCTGCTGCGCCTGGATGCCGTGGCCGCCCTGGCCGTGGCCGACGGCCAGCCCGGGGCAATCGAGATCGCCCACCTGCTGCCCCAGCCGGTGGACGGCCACAGTTGGACCGTCATCAAGGCCCGGCACTTAGGGGCCCTGGATCTCGATTTCGCCGCGCTCATGGCTTCCCTGGAGGCGGAATTCGCCCGCCTGGCGCCCGCGGGGGCGGGCAAGAACCGGGAACGGGCCATCTTGATCGGGGTCACCGGGACCAGTCGCGCGGCCGCGGAGGACTCAATAGCGGAGTTGACGGAGCTGGCCCGCTCCGCGGGGCTGGACGTGGCCGCCACCCTGATTCAGCGGCGTCCCCGCTTCGATCCCCGCTTTCTCATGGGCAAGGGCCGGCTGTCGGAACTGGTCGTCCAGGCCCTGCAACTGGGGGTGGATATGCTGGTGTTCGACGCCGAACTCAGCCCCTCCCAGGTGCGCTCCATCACGGACTTCACCGAACTCAAGGTCATCGACCGCACCCAGCTCATCCTGGACCTCTTTGCGCAGCGGGCCCGCAGCCGGGAAGGCAAGCGGCAGGTGGAGATGGCCCAGGTGAAATACCTCCTGCCCCGGCTGGTGGGCAAAGGCGACGCCCTCTCCCGGCTCATGGGCGGCATCGGGGGCCGGGGCCCGGGCGAATCCAAGCTGGAGACGGACCGGCGGCGTCTCCGGGACCGCCTGCACCGGTTGCAGCAGGACCTGGACCGGGTGCGCCATGAACGCCGGGAGCGCCGTCAGCCCCGGCGTAAGCTGAGCCTGCCCATCCTCTCCATCATCGGCTACACCAACGCCGGGAAATCCACCCTGTTCAACTCGTTAACCCACGCGGCGGTGCTGGCCGAAGACCGGCTCTTCGCCACCCTGGACCCCACCAGCCGGCGCCTGCGGTTTCCCAGGGAACGTGAGGTGATTATCACCGACACGGTGGGGTTCATCAAGAACCTGCCCAAGAACCTGCTGGAGGCTTTTAAGGCCACCCTGGAGGAACTGGAGGAGGCGGACCTGCTCATTCACGTGGTGGATTTGAGCAATCCCCGCTTCATGGAGCAGATGGCCACGGTGGCAGACATTCTGGCGTCGCTCAACCTCCAGGACAAGCCGGTGTTGAAGGTCTTTAACAAGCAAGACCTGGTGGACTCCAACCTGGCGGCCTTGCAGTGCCGCATCCATCAAGGGGTGGCGATTTCCGCGCTTCATGAGGCCACCTTGCCGCCTCTCATGGCCCGGTTGGAGGAGACCGTGGAGGAAGTGGTGTCCCGGCGGGAGGCTGGGACGCCCGGGGCCGTACCGGCGCTTCAGGACGCGGCCATAGAGTAGCCGGCCGCGGCGCCTGAAGGCGGCAGAGGTGGGCGGCTGGTGGGGTCCAGGCGGAAACCGGAGATTTGCCCGGGAATGGGGCTGGAATTCCTGGCAAAAGGGGGGGCGCGTGGCACGCGCCTCTTTATGGTGCGTAAAACGCACCCTACGTTTCTAGGGAAGAAACCGCCAGGGAAGGCGGTTTTTTTTAGCTGAAGGGATTAGTTATACCGTTTTCGGTTTTCAGTTTTCGGTTTTCGGTTAAATAAATATGAATGATCAGTAAGTTACAGGTTCAGTTTGTTGCATTTGAAACGGAAAACGGTATTATAGGGCGGCCTGTGGCCGCCTTTTTTTCTTCTGCCGTATTTTCTTTGCGCCTTTGCGACATTGCGGGAGAGTCTTTAGCCCTGCCATATTTGTGGTTGTAATCGCAGCGAACCCGCATCCGCGGTCAGGACCACCCAGCCGCAGCCCCGGGGCCCGGAGCCGGGGCGTAGGACCGCGGGGGTGCCCTGCACCGCCCGGGGCCGGGGCCAGGCCGTGGCGGGCAGACCGTAATGGGTGATGGGGGGTTCGATTGCCGGTTTGCCGTTTTCAGTGACCCACGCGCAGGAGCCGAGATTATGGCAATCCCCCTGGTCCCCTGAAAATCCCCCTAAATCCCCCTTTTCCAAAGGGGGACTTTCAGACCATCCACCTTTTGCCAAAAAGCGACTTGTCGCCATACCCCCCTTTGCTAAAGGGGGGATAGGGGGGATTTTGCTGTTGGTCCCTGATTGTTGAGCCCTGAGCCCGGTCCCATGCACATGCCCGTGCAGGCACCACACCTGGCGGAAAGCGGCCAGGAGCGGGGCGAGCTCCGGGGCGTCGGCGGTCCATTGCTGCCAGGGGTAAAACAGGCGGTCCAGGGGGGCGTGGGAGAGGATGAGCAGCGGGGCGGCGGCATCCAGCCCGGCCAGCTCCCGGGCCAGCCACTCCCTTTGGGCCGCGCCGATCTCAAAGACCGGCCCCCGGGGGGTGCGGTTGAGGGAGGTGTCCAGACCGATTACCTGAGTGGACCGGCAGGCCCGGGAGAACCGGGTCTCTCCAAAGCGCCGGCGCCAGGCGGCGGGGTGGTCCGGGCGGCAGTCGCCTTCCCCCCGCACCGCCCACAGCGGCGCGGGCAGTTCCGAGAGGATTTCCCGGCCCAGGTCCAGGGCGTCGGGGCGGCCGCGGTGGGCCAGGTCGCCGGCAAAGAGCACCAGGTCGGGCTCCGGCGACAGGGCGCGGATTTCCGCCACCGCCCGGGCCAGGGACCGGGCCTCGGGCCGCCGGTCATCGCCGTCTTTGAGGTGGGCGTCGCCCAAAAGCGCCAGGCGCACCTTCCCCAGCCCGGCCCAGGCCGGCACAGGCCAGGACCCCCGGCTCCAGGCCCAGCCCGCGGCCAGACCCAGCCCCAAATGCCGCAAGAATTCCCTGCGTTTCATAACGACCTCTCCTGGCCACAGGATAATACGGTTTTCGGTTTTCAGTTTTCAGTTTTCGGTAAAAAAATAGTGTGATCGCAGCATGTTAGTCTTAGAGTTGATTTCATCTGCATCTGAATTTCGGATAATTTGCCGGGCTCGGGCCGCGGGATACCGGGACAATCATCCCGGTCCCCTGAGTCCGGCCTGGAGCGGCGGGCTCGTTAATTTGTACCATGATCCGGGGTGCATGGCAAAAGCAATTCCACGCGCGGGGCTGAGCAGCCGAACCCGGTTCCGGTAATATTTCCGGCTTGGCGCGCCGTCGCGCCACGTTATACCGTTTTCCGTTTTCCGTTTTCCGTTTTCCGTAAAATAATTTAGGGAATTCATTATGTTAGCCGGAGAGTTTGTTGCATCTGAATCTGAAATTGGTATTACGCCGTCGGGTTCGGATGTCGGGAAACGCAACCGTCATAGACGTTGTTTATCAGGGCGGGGGAAAAGTTTTTCCAGCAGGCGTTCCACAAGGAGAAAATAAAGGGTGGGGGTAAAATGAAAAGAAGCCGGGGACCCGGATGCCTCCTTACCAGGAGGGGGATTCATCAGGAGTTCCCCGGCTTCCCCGGATCACGGAACCTTTTTCAATCTTCCCGTCGGGAAGTCGCCGGACACCCGTCCGGAACGTTCCGTGGTCTACCTCACTGCTTCGACGGCGGAGCGGGCATCTATCACCGCTTCCGGCAATCAGCGCCCGGCCGGCCCTTTTCTGAAACCTTTGGATCGAGGGCCAGCCTTTGGCTCAGGGCCAAAGCAGGTTGCCGTGAGGTTCAATCCGGAGGGCGATCCAACCCTTACTTAGGGGCGGCTCACTGGCCGTCTCCCCGTAACCTTCCCGGTGTCTGGCCTGAACCTCCTAGCAATCATATTATTAATCACCCTGGGAAAAAAAACAAGGGGGTCAGGGAGAATTTTTTGGGGGAAAATTTGGGGTGCTGGCATAGGGAGGCCGGGCCGGGGTCAGGGGTAAGGGTTTGGGGCTTATACCAAGTTGAGACCTCTGCGGAAGTCCCCTCACCGGTCATTCTGAGGGAGCGAAGCGACCGAAGAATCTCATAACTACTTGTAAATACGAGATCCTTCGCTGCGCTCAGGATGACAAAATTGGTTTTCGCAGAGATCTCAAGTTGCGTTCATAGAAGTAAGAAAAGCTTCGGCTGTAGGGGCACACCTGGGGGTTTGTCCTCAAGACATGGCGACCCGGCGGGTCGCCCCTACGGGAAAGCGAAAATTTCCTTAACCTAAAACCTAAAACCCAGAACCCGCCCTACAGCACGCCTTTGGTGGACGGGACGCCGGTGGCCCGGGGCTCCGGGGTGGTGGCCATATCCAGGGCCCGGCCCGCGGCCTTGAACACGGCCTCCAGGATGTGGTGGGTGTTTTCGCCGTAGGGCACCGCGATGTGCAGGGTCATGCCGCCGTGGATGGCCACGGCCCGCCAGAACTCCTTGAGCAGTTGGGGGTCCAGGCCGGCGCCGGCGAGGGGCAGGTCCGCCTCCAGGTGGAGAAAGGGCCGGTTGCTCAGGTCCACGGTGACCTGGGCCAGGGCCTCGTCCATGGGCACCCGGGCTTCGCCGTAGCGGCGCACGCCGGGGCGTTGCTGCACGGCCTCCCGGAAAGCCCGCCCCAGGCAGATGCCGAGATCCTCCACGGTGTGGTGCTGATCCACTTCCAGATCGCCTTTGGCCTTAACGGTCAGGTCAAAATAGCCGTGGGCCGTGAAGAGGTGGAGCATGTGATCGAGAAACGGGATGCCGGTGTCGATGGCGGCCCGGCCGCGGCCGTCCAGTTCCAGTTCCAGATTGACTTCCGTTTCCCGGGTCTGGCGGTGGATTGTGCTCTTAGGCATGGTTGGCAGTCCCCTGGGTTCGGCGACCCTACTACCGCATTGCGGCCAAAGGAATGGTGGGCCGTGCCCACCCTACATTATTTGGCGCCGGCAAATCTAGCAAGAGTTATTAAATATGAGGTGTAACTTATTTGCCAGGCTCTATTATTTCTGACCGGCCGGCGCCTGGGGTTCCCATTGGGAGGTGGCATTATTATAAACCAGGACCCGGCTATTCAATTCACAGGTCCATTGATTCCCGACTTTATGGACGTTGCACCCCCCCACGGGGGCCAGGGGGGACAACTCTTCCGGGGTCCCCACCTTGCTCTGCATATAGCTGGTGGGCTTGGATTGTTCCACCGAAGATGAGGCGCAGCCCAGTCCCAAGATGAGCAACAGCGCGGCGAGCCCCGCAATTCCGGCCAGACGAATTTTAACGTGCACCTTGAAACCTCCTGGTCTGAAAAGTTCTTGCACCCGGTGGCACAGGCGTCTCGCCTGTGCTCATGTAAGGTGCGCACCGCGCACCATGGATGGCTAAAAAAGTTTTTAAAGGCACCGGTATTTTACCGGTGCCGGTGCACAGGTTGAAAACCTGCGCCACCAGAGGCGGCGGGCGCGGAGGCCCGCCCCACCGGACTTTTCATAATTTAAGGGTGGGCCATCGGCCCATGAGGAACTGGCCTGAAAAGTTCAGCAACTGATTCCCTGGGTCATTGGGCCAGGGTTAGCCCGGCTACCGCCTGATACCTCTGGCCGGCAACAGCGGGGTCAGGGCTTGGTCTTGCCCTGTGGCTGCTGGACTGCCGGCGCCGGGCCCGGTTCCCAACTCGAGGTGGCGTCATCATAAACCATGTGCTGGCCATTGAGGTCGCAGGTCCATTGCCCCCCGACTTTTTGCACGTTTGTGGCTTCCGCGGGAGCCAGGGGGGACAACTCGTCCGGGGTGCCCACCTTGCTTTGCATATAGCTGGTGGGGGGGGGTTGTTGGATGTCTGTGGAGGAGGCGGCCCAGGCATGGCCCCCTAAACACAGCAGCCCCGCCACCACCACCATCCCGGCCTGACGGATTTTTAACGGCATCTTCGCACCTCCCGGAGAAGTATGGGAAATTCCCCCGGATCGCCCTTGGTTTTTGAGAATATCATAAATCTTTTCGCCAACTTTGACAAATGTTTATGGTAAAATAAAAAAGAGGAATCTCTTGAGCTTCACTTCCGCCTGGTCAGGCTGTACGGCAAGGTTTTCCGCTCAACCTCCAACCCCACCAAGCAGAAGTGAGGGCAAACCTGTCAACAAGGAGCGCCAACCTGACGTGATTAACTCGGATAACCTGAAAACCACTCCGCGGCGGCGATGGGTCCTTCGCCTGGGCGCGGTTCTGCTGCTGGGAGTGGGGGCACTGGCCTGGGGAGTGCAGCCCCAGCCCGCGCTGGCGGGCGACCCCCAGGCGGTGATCGGCCAAACCACCTTTGATTTCGGAAAAATCTTTGAAGACCGGGCCCTGACCCACACCTTTGTGGTCAAAAACACCGGCACCGCGCCCCTGCGGATCGAGGACGTAGACCCGGATTGCGCCTGCACCGTGCCCAGCTACGATAAAGTTATTCCTCCCGGCGGGCAGGGAAACATCACCCTGACCATCAAACCCTTTTCGGTGATCCATCAGTTCAAGAAGGATGCCAAGGTCAGGCTCAATGACCCGGCGCTGCCGGTGTTCAATCTGAGCCTGACGGGGAACGCCGAACCATTCATCGAAATTCAGCCCAGCCACATCGTGAGGCTGCGGGGCAGCCCCGGCGACCCGGCCCAGGGCGAGGTCAGGTTCATTTCGCATCTGCCCACGCCGTGGAAGATTACCGGGTATATGACCACCATCCCGGACAAAATCGAGATAAAGCTCAAGCCGGAAGTGCCGAACCAGGTGTACGACCTGGAGGTGCGCAATGTGTGCCAGCAGGCGGGCCCCTATGCCGGCGTGATTGAGCTGTTCACCACTTCCAAGGAGCGGCCCCGCCTCATAGTGCGGGTCTTCGGAGACTTTTATTTGCCTTCGGCGAGCGGCCGGTAAAGCAGCAGTTCATTGAGCAGGTGGACGGCAAAAGTCCGGGCCGCCTGGCGCAGTAACAGTTCATTTTCCTTGGGGGCCGCGGGTCCGGGATTCACCGGAGAGCTCACCCTGATCCGGTCCTGGAAGGCGAAAAGGGTGTCGCCCTTCCGGGTGATGGCGCCGGACACCACCAGATTGGCGTCGACGGAGCCCGTGAGGAACCGCCAGGCGGCGCCCCGGAGCGCCACGTACTGGACCACCCCGGACAGGGCGGTGTCTCCCTGGGGAGAAATCTTGAGGCCGTTGGCCTGCCAGGCCCGGGTCAGTTCCTGCATAAAGAGGCTCTGGAAGGTGGCGGCCGGGACGTCCTGGGCCGTCGAAACCATGAAGGGCGTCAGGCTATAGGCCGCCTGGACCGGGTGGAAGTCCGGGGCGCGATAACAAGCGGTGAGATACCGGCCGGGCGTCAGCACCACCCCCGGGGGGACGGCCGGCGCCAGCCGGGGCACGCAACCCCAAGACCACAGCAGACAGAGGGCCAGAACCAGGCCCAAGGAGGTGCGTTTTCTAATTTCCATGCACATCTGATTACCATAAACCATCGTCCTCTGCCAAACCATTTAACCGGTCATCGAGAGAAAAGGAGGGCTTATGGCAGCCGCAGACAAGATAACGTTATCGGTAATCAAGGCAGACGTCGGGGGCTGGGTGGGACACAGCACCGTCTACCCGGACATGATGGCTCTGGCCAGAAAGATCGTCCAAGGCGCGGTGGACCGGGGCTTGCTCATCGACGGGCAGGTCCTGAACGCGGGCGATGACATCGAGCTCATCATGACCCATCGCCGGGGCGAGGAAAACGCCGACATCCATCAGTTCGCCTGGGACACCTTCATGGAGCTCACCCAACTGGCCCGGAAGTTGAAGCTCTATGGCGCCGGCCAGGACATGCTGGCGGACTCCTTCTC
>CAYNMI010000042.1:0-12787 GCA_964398095.1 uncultured Desulfobacca sp. | reverse complement strand
TTTATAGCGATTGCCAAAAGTTTTTTCCGGTCCTTGAAATCCACAAATCCCCCCTGACCCCCCTTTAAGAAAGGGGGGGAAAAGACCCGCTTTCCCGGGGTCGCGTTAATTCTGAAACACACCACTAGCCATCTCAGGGGGTGGCCGCAGCCGGTTGTTCCGCGCCGGGGTCGGCGGGCCGGGCCTCACGGATTTGGCCCTGAAATAAGCGCATCAGGGCGGCCCGGGTCTCCCGGGCATAGGCGTCGGTCAGGGCATAATCCCAACCGTGGCGGCGATAGATCGCGGTTACCTGGCTGCGGTAGTTCAGGGGGTCCAGCATGACGTTCCCTACATGGGGCCCGATGAGCTCATGCAGCCGGGCCGGATTCAGGGGCAGCATGGGGGCGATGAAGACCCAGGGGGACAGGCCCGCCTGGCGCAGGCGCTGGAGCGTGACGATGCGGGCCGGAATCGGCGGGGCCTGGGGCTCCAGCACCCGGCGGACCTGGTCGTCATCCGTGGGGATGGACAGGCCCACGCTGAATTCGGGGCGGGCGGTGAGGAGGTCCAGGTCCCGGGTGACCAGGGGCGACCGGGTGAGGATATCGACGCCCCAGGCGAATTCGGCCAGGATTTCCAGGGCCCGCCGCGTCAGCCGGAACCTGAGTTCCGCGGGCTGATAGGGGTCGCAGACGCTGGAGAGGAGGACCCGGCCCCGGGGCTTTTTCCGCCCGAGTTCGGCCGCCAGGACCTGGGGCAGGTTGATCTTGACCTCCACAAAAGTCCCCCAGGGGGCCCCGGCATGGTGGCGGGCATAACGGCGCATGAAGGCGGCGTAGCAATAGCGGCAGCCGTGGCCGCAGCCCAGATACGGATTGATGACGTAATCCACCCCCGGAATCCGGGACTTGGTGAGAATGGTGCGGGCGGTGATTTCGGTTATGTCCATGGGGTCCGGGGCCGCCGGCCTTGAGGGGGACGACCCCGATGCTTGGCCGGGGGCCTGGCGCCGCCGGTCACTCCGCCGGCTTGGCTCCAGGTCCCGGGGTCTGGGGGGGCTTTTTGTCGATGCGCGGCGGTTTGCACACCGGACAGGGACTATAGCCAAGCTCTTGCGCTTCCGCGGCGGAATGAAAGACGATCAATTTCGAGGGCTTGATCGTCTTGGCCCACTTGCAGGAAGGGTAATGGTATTTGTTGGAAGTTTTGGAGCCCACATACACGACCTCAGCCGGGGCGGCCCGGTCCGGGGAGACATTTTTCCCCTGGGTGTCCCCCGCGTTGGGTGTAGGGCTGGTGACGGTGCCTTTCTCGGAACCCGGCACCGTTCCCACGGAGTTCTGCTGATTGCCGAGATCATGGGGGGCGTGCTGCTCCGTCAGGCCCTTGAGGCCAAGATTATCCTCCAGTTTGAACTTTGGATTGCCGTCGGGGCCGAGGACCAACTGGGCCCGGGGCCGCTGTTCCTGGTCATAGAGGGTCAGGCCGGGAGACCCTTCCGGCCCCAGGCCCATAAAGGCGCGCCGTTTACCCTGCCGGTCCCACAGGTCCAAGCCGACTTTGCCGTCTTTAGCGCCCAGCCAGGCGCGCATGACGCCGTTGGGGTCCTGCACGGCCAGGGCCTGGGCCTCCAAAGAACCGGGGTGGTGCAAGCGCACCAACAGGTAGGCCTGGGTGGCCAGAATCAGGACTAACAGCGGCAGGATGACGCCCAGGAAAAACCACTGACGCCGATTCTGACGATCGATTTTATCCAGGCGATCACGTACGTAGATACTGGCCTCGCCGCCGAGCCCGCCCGGGGGGACGCCGCCTCCCTCCCCCGGCATGGCTACGGTTTGGAAGGGGCCTGGAGGTTCAGGATAGCGCGGCGGTGAATCCGGAACCGGGTCCTGGGGAGGAGTGGGGGCGGGCTGGTCAGCAGCCTCCGGGGGGGGGCTGCCGGCCGGAACCTTAAAGTTGACCTCGCCGTGCCGGTCTTTAAGTTCGAGAAAGGCTTCGCCGCTGGGGTTGATTCCTAACCAGACCCAGGCCTGGCCCGAATTATCGCTCAGGAGCATGCTGGCCGAACCATCTTCCTGGGCGCTGATTTTCCCCCGATATTTACCCGCCGCATCCCGGAGCAGGAGCTTGTCCACCTCGATGACCCGCTCTTGGGGCTGACCCTGGTGCTGGGGGATATCGGCCGATTCCGGCGCCTCATCCCCTACCCTTCCCGCCGCGTCTGGCGATTCTTTGGGCTCGGGCTCATCAGACATGTAATTTCTCCAAGAATTGCAGGCGGCCTGCAATTCCATCATCTGGACCGGAAAAAGGATTGGCGCGTTGCCCTCAGGGGACGAAATCTGCCGGAGCCATCGGGTGTTTTGAATTTAATACATTATTTTAGTGAATACTAGCATAATTAGCTGACCAAAAGCAATCATCGATTGCTATAAAACCCGTTAATTCCCACCCGTGATTTTGGAGAAATGTTTGGTTTGTTGCGGTTATCTTAATTGAAGCCGAAGCCTTGGTCGACGAATAATTTTATACAAATATTTACTACTTCCGGGTCATAAAGAATGCCCATCTTTTGAAAGATTTCATCCAGGGCCTTGTCGATTCCTTGGGCCGGGCCGTATGTGCGGTCGCAAATCATGGCTTCCACCACGTCGGCCACCCCTAAAATTCTGGCCTCCAGGATGATATCCGCATCGGTCAGGCCCGCGGGGTAGCCCGAACCATCCAGTCTCTCATGATGCTGCAGGATAGCCTGGGATACCGGCCAGGGGAAGTCGATCTCTTTCAAGAGATCAGCTCCCACTTGGCAATGGGATTTAATCATCTCACATTCAAGGTCAGTGAGCTCCCCCGGTTTGCTCAGAACTTCAGTGGGTATGGCGATTTTGCCGATGTCATGGAGCAGAGCGGCCACCTTAATCCCAGCCAGGCGGTTAAGGGAGAAATCCATCTCCCGGGCGAGGGCGACGGCCAACTGCGCCACCCGCCGCTGATGCCCCGCGGTTTGGGGGTCTTTCATCTCCACGGCCTCGGCAAAGGATTCGATGATACCCTGTAAGCTGCTTTTAATCCGGATGAGGAGGGATTTCAGGTTCTCTTCTTCGACCTGGCGCTCTTTGGCGTTCCGCAGCAGCCACAGCATCCTGACCAGGTTATCGTGGGAGTCGGTTTGGGCCCTGACATTGATAAACACCGCAAAGGGGGTGCGGTCGCCGGATTGCAGGCGCAATTCCCAGTCCCGTTTCACGCCCCCCTCCCGGAGCTGAATCAGGTTGGCCTGGAAGGCGGCCCGGTCTGCTGCCGCAATAAAATCCGGCAAGGGCTTGCCTTTGAGGGAATCCGGGTCCAATTGCAGCATGGCGGCGGCAGCCTGGTTGCCGGCCTGGATAATGGTCCGGGCATCGGTCACCAGATAGCCATCGGGAGCAAATTCGAAGAGGTCCCGATAAGCCCGGTTTTCCCTATCCGGATCTTCTGCGCCAGGCGCCGGTCCGGCCTCGGCCTGGATAGCCACTTCCGGCCCGACGTCCTTAAGGTCTCCCCAGGACTGAGCCAGGTCTTGCATCACTTTTTGGAGAAGAGGCCTGGGATCCGACATAAAGCCTGCTTCCGGGGCCGCCTCGATTCTGGAAGTCATCGCAGGAACCCCTGGACCTTGCGAAGTTGAAGGCGCGTCAATCGTCATACGGTTCTCTTTCCCTTCCCGAGGGGCTGCATGGCTGAAATAACCGTCTTCCGGCATGGCCGATTCCCTCCGGGTTTTCCGGATATATATCTTTTGCGTTTAGCGGTTCACCTGGCTTCATCAAGAACCTTAGAACCGTCAAGCCAAACTAATCTTCCTCGGAGTCTCTCCTGGTGGAGCGACGGGAAAGGGGAGTCCGAGGCGCCGCGCCGGCCTGAGGCGCGAGGGGCCGAGGCCTCTGGTGGAAACCCGACGGCCCCGATTTATCCGGCCGCGCGGCCGCAGGGCCATCCGGAGGCTTATTTACCATGGATAGGGCTTGTTCAAGGATCAGATCATAAGAGCCCTTTTCCGGGGAAGCTGCGGCCCGGTCCTGATCTTGAGCCTCCATTACCAATTTCTGCAGGTACTCCAATCTACCCGGGTGCTGGCGGGCATCTCCCTGGGGGGCATGCCAGAGTAATGACAGGAGCACCTCGGGCGCATCTATCCCCGCCTCCCTGGCGTCGTGGAGCAGCCCCTCATAATATTCTTCCATCGACTGAGACGAAGTTAATAAAGCCTGGAGCAACGCCTCGTGGGGCGAAACCTGGGAATAGATTTCCTGCCAGGAGAATTTGACCGCGCCCGGGGCATCCGGCTCCCGGATGACGGGTGGCGGAACATCATTTGAGATACTCTCCGCCTCATTCCGGCCGAGCTTGACATCTCTGGCTTTAGGATCCATATTGCCATCCTTGCCTGTTGCGTAAGAGTCTTTAGCCTGACCTGACATGACGCCGACCTCCCCCCGGACCATCACTCAGCTATGGTTGTAGTGTATAGCGATTACCTTATCTTACAATGGGGAGAACTCCTGATATCCGGGTTCGTTTTTACTTAATTTTGTTCAGGCGGGGGGACAATCGCCCTCAAGATATTCACGGGCCTGGACCATTTTTTGGCGGGGGAGGCCGGGGTTTTTTAGCGCACCGTCCAGACCATGGCCAATCCAGTCCCGGGCCCGGACGATCTTTGGAAATCCAGGATCACGGCGAACCGCCACTCTAAAGGCTATCCAGGGTGGACCGAGAGCGGGAGTTGGGGAAACACGGGGCGCGGCGGAGATTGAGGCGGTTGGTGAACCTGCCGCCTGGGGTTCAGGTTACGCGATCAGAAAAGTGCGGTATGCCAAATTACGCGGAGGTCAAGCCTTCGCGGATGGCATATTTGGTAAGCTCGGCTACACTCTTGATCTTCAATTTCACCATAATTTGCTGGCGATGCGTTTCCACGGTTTTGACGCTGATGTGCAGATTATCAGCTATGGCGGCGGAAGTTTTGCCTTCGGCAATGAGTTGCAGCACTTCCCGCTCTCGGGGGGACAGGAGGTGAAACACGGATGATTCTGTGGGGGTGGCGGAGGCCAGGTAATCTTTCACCACGATGTCAGCGATCTCATCACTGAGGTAAGTTTTATTAAGCATCACCACCCGGATGGCCTTGGCCAGATCCTTGAAAGCGCAATCTTTGAGCATGTAACCCGCGGCCCCGGCCTTCAGCATGTTCAAAACAAAGCGGCGGTCGTTATGCATGGACAGGGCGATGATCTTGACCCCCGGCAGTCCGGCGACAATCTGCCGGGTGGCCTCGATGCCGTTCAAATCGGGCATGGCCACATCCATGATAATCACATCCGGCACTAACTCCCGGGCCATGCGTTCGGTCATCCGGCCATCTTCGGCTTCACCCACCACCTTGATGTCGAGTTCCTTTTCCAGCATGACCCGGAGTCCTTCTCGCACGATCTGATGATCGTCGGCGATTAACACCTTGATACTCATCCCTTCACCCCATGCATCTGAATGATCACTAGTTAACTAAAATATTATACGAGAGGATTTAAATCAACGAAAAAGCCAGGGAAAGCCCATCCCCCAAAATATTCTTCCTTGATCGCATAATACTACACTTTCATCTAAATGACAAAATCGGATTGCGGTCTTGCTATCGGGAACAGGGGACTGATCTCCCGCCAAGCAAATCGTGGGCGGAAGCCATAGGTGAGGGCGTCAATTCAGGTTAATCTGAAGTCGAAGGGTAAAGGGGGCCGGCAGGGCGCCGGCCCGGGAAAGGTTAACCGGCGGCGCACGCCGGGGGTGGCTGGGATTTTGCCGGCGGGCGGGAGGGCAGCGGCGGCGACGGCCGGGGGGTCACCCTGATGGGGGCCGGGGTCTCCTGGCGACTGAGTCCCTTTTTCTTATCCGGCTGCAAGGGTATGGTCAGAATAACCCTGGTGCTCTCGCCGGGGGGTGACTTGATCTCCATGGCGCCGCCGAAATAGTTCAAGCCCTCCCTGATGCTGAAGAGACCGAATCCCGCCATCTTACCGGAAGAGGCGGCGACCTTCTCCGGGTCAAAGCCGACGCCGTTATCCTCCACGGTTACCCGCAAAGAGTCGCCGTCCCGCTGCATGCACACCCGGGCGCAGCTCGCCTGGGCGTGTTTGAGGACGTTGAAAAGCAATTCGCGTACCGCCCGGAAGAGGACTACCCGGAGTTCGTTATTCAGCGTTTTGGGTTGACCGTCATCCTCCACTTCGACTGCCAGGCCATACTGCTGCTGCATATGTTCCGCCAGCCATTCCATGGCGGGCTCGAACCCTAAATCATACAGGATGGGGGGGCTGAGTTCGAAGACCAGGGACCGGGTGTAGCGGATGGATTCATCCATCAACTTGCGGATTTCTTCCATGGGCTTGGCAAAGCTGCGATAGAGAGCCGACTCCTGAATTTTCTCGAATTTGGCCTTGGCCAATACCAACAACTGGGCGATATGATCGTGGAGCAACGTGGCCAAACGGCGCCGTTCCCGTTCTTCGGTAAGGGACAATTCCGAGGCCAGGGATTGCAGTTGTTCCTGGTAGGTGCGAATCTTTTCCTCGCTCTCCCGCCGTTCCGTAATGTCCTCGAACAAGATGATGGCAAAACGTGGCTTACCGTGCGCCTCCCGCACCAGGGAAATGGATTGGCGTCCCCAGCCGATCCAGCCGTCTTTGCGGATGTAGCGGGTTTCCATGCGCCAGACATCCTGTTGGTCCGTGAGCAATTTTTGAAATTTCTCCCGGCTCAACTCGGCATTTTCCGGATGGTTGAGCTGGGTGAACCCCATCCCCCGCAATTCTTCCGGCGCATAACCCAGCATGGCCAGGAGAGCCGGGTTCCCTTCAATGATGCAGCCATTCTTGTCAATGAGGGCTATGCCGATGGGGGCCTCCCGGATAATATTGCGGAACCGGGATTCACTTTCCAGCAGGGCCTTTTCCACCCGCCGCCTTTCGGCAATTTCCTGACTCATTTCGGCGTTGGCCTTTTCCAGTTCAAAGGTCCGGGCCCCGAGCCTTTCCCCCAATTGCACGTTTTCCCGGCTAAATTGCTGGATGAGCGTCTGATATTTCAACAGAATCAAGTAGGCGCACAAGGTCGCCAGGGTGCAGCCCATAATACTCATATAGATATTTGAACCGATAATACCGGCATGGGGGAAGACCACGTCCTTGACCATCTGGAATATGGCAATGGCGACAATTACCTGGAGCGCAATCATGATGAGCCGGGTAACCCAAGCGCTGATGGAACGTTCCCCCACCTTGGCCCTCCTGGTGGACCTGCGGGGAGCCAGTTCCCCCTCGTAAATTTTAGTCTGATCCATGAATTACCATCCTCTCTGGGGTAAAAATCCGCCGGAGCCTAATTTGCCGCACCTCTACTTTGCCACTTCTCCACAAGAATGGAATGGGGCATTCCCTTATTCTCGGGGGGCTAAATCCCTGAAATTCAACTGCGAAAATTTCCAGAAACTTCTCAGAGATCCAAGGAAAGATGAGCCGGGTGGAGGAAAATTAAAGTGGCGAGGGGGAATGATAATACAAAGCGGGGAGCACCGAGGGACCTCCCGGAGCGCATAAAAAAGCGCCGGAAAGTTCCTGGTTTTTAGGGCGGCAGGCCCAAAAAGGTTTAAAGTGCAACGGCAGGGGGCGCCGACGCGCCCCATTCGGTCAATTGCCCACGCGGCGGGCGGTTCAAACCTTGGTCACATTAGTGGCCTGGAGTCCTTTGGGGCCTTCACTCACCTCGAACTCCACCTTGTCGTCCTCCTTTAAGGTGCGGAAACCAGTGCCCACGATGTTGGTATAATGCACAAACAGGTCGGGGCCGTCATCGCGCCGAATGAAACCGTAACCCTTGGCTTCGTTGAACCATTTGACTGTGCCGGTAAAGACCATAACCCGGGGCTCCTTAAAATCTTAATTCCTTTGCCGGCCTTTAGCCGAGGGGGCGCAGGCCAAAAAAAAACGGCCGGCTCCCGCCTTACCGTCGTTTTTATTACTGTGTCGCCCCATGCACTGCTTCTGCGCCTGACTAAAGGATGATTAGCCCTTAGCATAGCTGCCCGGCACTGTCAAGGAAATTCTTTCCCCCCCGGCCGGTGGCCGGGCCGGGCCCCCCGGCGCCTGTGCAGTGGGTCCTCCCGGCCTGTTCCGATGAGTTGGAGATGAGCGCCCCCGGTCTTTAAAAATGGTCCAGGGGGATGCCCAACAGGAGCCGGATGTGGTCCTCGACGCACTCTTCCAAGACCTCCAGGTTATAGCCCCCTTCCAATACCGTGATTAACCGGCCGCCGGCGGTTTCCTGGGCCAGGTCCAGCAACAGGGTGGTCATTTCCCGGTAGCCGTCCCGGCTCAGGTTCATGTGGGCCAGGGGGTCTTTGGCGTGCCCGTCGAAGCCGGCGGAAATCATGACCAATTGCGGCGCAAATTGCCTTAAGCGGGGCAGGGCTTCGCCTTTCAAGGCCGTGAGGTAATCGCTGTCGTCGCTGCGGGGCGGCAAGGGCAGATTCAGGGTGAAACCCTGGCCCGCCCCGCTCCCCTGTTCCCGGCGGTAGCCGGTGCCGGGGTAGCAGTGTTCCGGGTCCTCGTGCAGGGACAGGTAAAAAACCCGGGGGTCCGCGTCGAACAGATGCTGGGTGCCGTTGCCGTGATGCACGTCCCAGTCGATGATGGCCACGCGCTCCAGGCCATACTTCTCCAGGGCGTAGACCGCGCCGATGGCCACGTTGTTGAAAAAACAGAACCCCATGGCCCGATTGTGTTCGGCATGATGGCCCGGGGGCCGCACCGCGCAGAAGGCGTTATCCACCTGGCCGCCCAGCACCGCGTCCACGGCCAGCATGACCCCACCCACGGCCAGCAGGGCGATCTCGTATGATTTCGGGCAAATGCCGCAATCCTGGGACTCAAAGATCAGTTTGCCTTTGGCGCAGGCCTCTTTGAACCGGCGGATATAATCGGGGTCATGCAGCCGCTCCACCCATTCCAGGGGGGCGTAGTCGGGCCGGAGGCGCACCACCAATTCCAGGATATCGCCATCTTTCAAGGCGCGGTGGATGGCCTTCAGCCGGTCGGGGCGCTCCGGATGCCAGGAGCCCGGATCATGCAACAGGTAGCGTTGGGCGAAAACGTAGCCGGTACGACGCATTGGTCTCTCCAAGTATTAGTGTACCCGGGGGCCGGGCTGTGCCAAGATAACCTGAAGGCGCGGGGGTTGTAAAGGAAATTGCCGGCGCCGGGTCAGGGGCGCGGCGGTCCCTGACCTGGGCCACGGCGGGTGCGGGCGCGGCTCATAAAAGGCGTTTTTCCGCGGCATCCCACTTGACGTTTTTAAAGAAGGCCTCGATGTAGTCGGCTCTTTTCAGCCCATAATCGGTCATGAAGGCGTGCTCGAAGACATCCAGGACCAGGATAGGGGTACAGCCGGCGGGATGTCCCCCATCGTGTTCATTGATCCACTGGTTAAAGAGGAGGCCGCTGTCGATATCCTGGTACATGATGACCCAACCGATACCCCGCATGCCGGCGGTGGCCTTGAAATCCTTGGCGCACATCTCCACGGAGCCGAACTGGTCGCGCTTTTTCTTCTCCAGATTGGGAGCCTTGGACAGGTCGCCGTCGCCCCCCAGGTTGGCGAAGTAAAGCTCATGCAGCCGCATGCCGTTGAACTCCCACCCCAGGCGGCGCTTCAACTCGGCAAATTCGGGGGAGCCCTCCCGGCCCTCTTTGACCAGGCCGGCCAGCAGTTCCATGACTTTGTTGGTGTTGTTGACGTAGCCCTGATAAAGGGTGAAATGATTCTTGAGGAGGGTGTCGCTGAATCCCGGCATCCCCAATAAAAAGGTGAAATCTTTAGCTACATAGGCCATATGCCCTCCTTGCCGGTCCTGGAGTCCGGACCCGGCCTTATTTAATAAAGATAGTGCCGGGATCACCTGACGCAAGGCGGCCCGGCGGACTCTCACCGTGGTCCTTTTCGTTGCATCCGGGGACCGGATTCAGTATAGTGGAAAAGCAGCTATCAGCTAGCAGCTATGAGCCAAAAGAAAAATAAAGCAGGTAGTCAGTCCTCCGGTTAATTTCAGAGAAAAATCAAGTGGTTCTCCCATAAGGTCCTTGGTTTTTTGCTGAAGGCTGAAGGCTGACCGCTGATGGCTAATTAGTCGGAAGTCTCCAGGTCTTCCGGGTCCAGGAGACCTTGCTGAATCAGGGCTGCTTCCAATTCGGCCAGGGCTTTTTTAAAGGCGGGATAGAGTCCCACCGCCAGCGAGACCCCTTTGCGGGTGGGGACCCAGTCCTCTTCTTGATCTCCCGGCACGTGCACCCGAATATCGATGAGGCGATGACCCTTAAACTCGGACAGGGAAAAGAATACCGTTTCCCGGGCGTTTTTCGTAAACTGACTGATGATTTCGGACATCATGCTCCCCCTAGGCTCAGTAAAAAACTAGTATTGCAAACCGAGAATTTCTGACGCCATAATGGTCAGAACCGATGAGGTAAATTTCAGTTTGGGGATTGACTTCGCCTATATTTCTTACCTTGTCAACCCTTTTTTCCCATGCAACTCTATAATACGTTAAGCAGACGCAAGGAGACCTTCAAGCCCCTGACCCCCGGAAAAGTGGGCCTCTACGCCTGTGGGGTGACGGTTTATGACGACTGCCACCTGGGCCACGCCCGCTCCTGCGTGGCCTTCGAGGTCCTGGTGCGCTATCTCCGGCGCCGGGGTTTGCAGGTCACCTGGGTGCGCAATTTTACGGACATCGACGACAAAATTCTGCGCCGGGCCCAGGAGTTGGGCCTGCCCTGGAATGAGGTGGCGGCGCGCTACATCGCCTCCTTCCAGGCGGATATGGCCGCGTTGGGGGTGCCCCCGGCCCAGATCGAGCCCAAGGCCACGGAGCATATTCCCCAGATCGTGGACCTCATCCGGCGTCTGGAGGACCGGGGCTTTGCCTATGCCGGCGGCGGCGACGTCTTCTTCCGGGTGCGGCGCTTCCCGGGCTACGGCAAGCTGTCGGGGCAGAAACCGGAGGATATGGAGGCCGGGGCCCGGATAGAAGTGGACCCCAACAAGGAGGACCCTCTGGACTTCGTCCTGTGGAAGGGCAGCAAGCCCGGGGAACCGGCCTGGGACAGCCCCTGGGGACCCGGGCGGCCGGGCTGGCACATCGAGTGCTCCGCCATGAGCATGCACTACCTGGGGGAGAGCTTCGACCTCCACGGCGGCGGCCAGGACCTGGTCTTCCCGCACCATGAAAACGAACTGGCCCAGTCGGAAGCGGCCACCGGCAAAGCCTTTGTCCATATCTGGCTGCACCACGGCCTGCTCACCATCAACGCCGAAAAGATGTCCAAGTCCCTGGGCAATTTTTTCACGGTGAAGGAGGTCTTGGCCCGGTTTCCCGCGGAGGTGGTGCGCTTCTTCCTCATCAACTGCCACTACCGCAGTCCCCTGGATTTTTCCGACGCGGCCCTGGCCGAAGCCGAGACCGCCCTGCTGCGCCTCTATGCCTGCCTGGCCCGGATTCAGGAAGTGCTGCGGCAGCATCCGCACCTGCATCGCCAGCACCCCATCGACACCTACCCCGATAACCTCACCCTGGAGGAATTCCACCGCTTCGGCGCGCTCCGGGCCCGGTTCGACGCGGCCATGGATGACGACCTCAACACCGCCCAGGCCCTGGGCTACCTGTTCGAGACCGTGCGCCTCCTCAACCGCCTCCTGGAAACGCCCTCCACGGACCCGGGCTACCTCACCCTCCTCTGGGAGATGGCCGAGGAACTGGTGGACCTGGGCGGGGTGCTGAACCTGCTCCAGGCCGACCCCCAGGCCATGGTAAACACCCTGCGGCAGAAGGCCGCGGACCTGAAGATCACCCCGGAGGAAATCGACCAACTTATCCAGGAGCGCACCCAGGCCCGGAAAAACAAGGATTGGAAGCGGGCGGATGCTATTAGGCAAGAATTAACGGAGAAGGATATTCTGTTAGAAGATACCCCTCAAGGCACCATTTGGCGGGTAAGAAGCTGAGGTGTTCAGGGCCGTAGGGCGGGAAAGCGAAGCGCATCCCGCCTTTCGCATTATTCCATCTCCAAACGCAGAACGTTATCACCCGCGCCCCCTCAAGATTGTCAATGCCACATCGTCCATAATAGTGGAAGCTTAAATAAGGCCAATCCATAAGCCTCGTAAAGGACCGGGTTTTACCGGATCGTCGTGAATGTAGTCCTCGTGACGCTCATAATCATGCTCGTCGCGGCTGAAATGAGCCCCAAACGCCTTGCAGGCGGGATGCGCTTCGCTTTCCCGCCCTACGCATACTGCCCCCTGCCATTGACTCTCCCCAGTTAACTGATTAGCTTTGTAGCAAATTTACCAAGGAGGCGCTTATGGCCACATTCCTCATGTTCGGCAAGTATTCGGCGGAAGGGGTCAAAGGCATCAGCTCGCAACGGACCAAAAAGGCGGAGGACTTGATCAAAAAACAGGGAGGCACGGTCAAGGCCGTCTACGCCATGCTGGGCATGGCGGACCTGCTGGTCATCGTGGAACTGCCGGGGGTGGAGGCGGCTATGCAGACCTCCGTAGCCCTGGCCAAAATGACCGGAATCAGCTTCTGTACCCATCCGGCGGTGTCCGTGGAAGAATTCGACAAACTGATGGGGGCAAGTAAAGGAGAAACCGGTAGTCAGCGGTCAGCAAAAGCAAAAGATTTATTGCTAACGCATGACAAGACTTTTCT
>CAYNMI010000041.1:0-13094 GCA_964398095.1 uncultured Desulfobacca sp. | reverse complement strand
GTTTGAACAGGCCCCCTTCGGCATCGCCTTGACCGACCTGGAGGGCCGCTTGCTGGAGACCAGTCCGGCCCTGCAAGAGATGCTGGGATACAGCCGCAACGATCTGTACCAGATGATCCTGCCCAAGTTCGCCCATCCGGATGACGCCGGCGCCTGTCTGAGTCTTTTCCGGGAGCTGGCCCAGGGGCGCCGCCAGTCCTTTGAAATGGATAACCGCTACCTCCGACAGGACGGCCGTCTCATCTGGGGCCACCTCAACGTCTCCCTGGTCACTTCCTGGCCGGATCCATCCAGCTTGGCCATCGTCATCGTGGCCGACATCAACGCCAGCAAACAGGCGGAGGCCGAAATCCGCGCCTATCAGGAACAACTCCGGGCCATGGCCTCGGAAATGTCCCTGATCGAGGAGCGGGAGCGCCGGCGCCTGGCCACCGATTTACACGACCATATCGGCCAGACCCTGGCCCTGGCCCAAATCAAGTTGGGCGAGTTCAAAGAGTGCGCCGCCGCCGCGGACTTGACCGAAACCCTGCAAGAGGTGCGGCAACTGGTGCAGCAGGCCATCAAGTCCACCCGGACCCTGACCTTTGAGCTCAGCCCGCCCATCCTCTACGACCTCGGCTTGGAGGCCGCGGTGGAGTGGTTCGGGGACTACCTTCATGAACATCACGACCTCAAGGTTGAGGTCAAGCTGGACCGCCAGTACAAACCCATGGGCAACGAAACCGTGGTTCTGCTCTTCCAGGTGGTGCGGGAGCTCATGCTCAACGCCGCCAAGCACTCCCGGGCCAAACGGATCGAGGTCGACATCCGGCGCCAGGACGACAATCTGTTGATTGACGTGGCCGACGACGGGACGGGCTTCGATCGCAAGCGGCTCGTCGACACCCGGCAAAAGCCCCGGACTTTCGGGCTTTTCAGCGTTCGGGAGCGCCTCGAGTGCATCGGCGGCAGCCTCCGCATCGATTCCCGGCCCGGCCGGGGAACCAAGATCTCTCTCATGGTGCCGCTCTGGCAGGATAACCAACCCGAGATGGAGGCAAGATCATGGGCATAACCATCATTCTGGTGGACGACCACAAGATTCTGCGGCAAGGACTGCGGACCCTGCTGGCCAAGGAACCGGACATGGAAGTGATAGCCGACGCCGATGATGGCCGCACCGCGGTGCGCCTGGCCCGGGAATTATCTCCGCAAATCATGATTATGGACGTGGCCATGCCCGATTTAAACGGCATTGAAGCCACCCGCCAGGTCTTGCAGGAGTCTCCCGACACCAAGGTCATCGCCCTGTCCATGCATGCCGACCGGCACTTCGTCACCAACATGATTAAGGCCGGGGCCTCCGGCTACCTGCTCAAGGACTCGGCCTTCGAAGAGTTGGCCACCGCCATCCGCCTGGTGATGGCCCGGAAAATCTACCTGAGCCACGAGATCTCCCACGTGCTCGTCAAGGACTACGTCCAGGGAGGGGCCGGGGATGAGGCCTCCGCCTTCTCCATCCTCACCGCCCGGGAACGCGAAGTGCTCCAACTCATGGCCGAGGCCAAAACCAACCGGCAGATCGCCGAGGCCCTGAACGTCAGCCCCAAGACCGTGGAAACCCACCGCCAGCAAATTATGAACAAGCTGGAGATCCACAACATCGTGGACCTCACCAAGTACGCCATCCGGGAGGGCCTGTCCTCTCTGGACCGCTGAGCGCCGGCAGGCGCACCCCTGCAAGTTCCTCAACCCCGGACCCGCCCCCAACCCCGGCGGCGGCCTCGTTCCCCGGCTAATCCCCCCTTTTCTTCACCGCCATCAGGTTGTCAATCCGGTCGATCTCCTGACCCGAAGCGTTGTAGACCGCCATGGAGATTCTCTTGCCGTCGGCCTTGAAGATCACCAGGTTTTCCTGGGAGGAGAACCAATACCCGGGGCTCCGCCCCTTCCCGGCCCGCTGGCGCCAGTACCGGTTCCAGGGAGTCGGCATTTCCGAGTAGTACGGCGCCCCGGCCCCCCCGGAGGTGATGAACCAGGTGGGATAGGTGAGGTCCGGGAGCGGCGAGCAGGCGCCTTCGGGCCCGCAGATTCGCCCCTCGGCGTTCGCGCCGTCCTTGGCCGGGTCGCCCAGCGGCACCTGTTTGGTGACCAGGGTCCGGTGATAGGAGTGCTCATGAGACGTCAGCACCGCGGCCACCTTTTTGCTCCGGCAAACCAGCCGGATGAGCCCGTTCCGGACGTCGATGATGCCGGGGCCCACCGGGGCCGCCGCCCCCTGCCCATTCACCGCGTAAGCCCGGACCCGGTTATTCCCCCCGTACCACATGGAGTCCGTGACATGCGCGGCATTAGGCAACACCGGCTCATGGGCGAACAGAATAATGTACTTCACCGTGGGGTCTTTCTCGGCCTTGGCCACCTCCCTTTTGATCCAGTCCAACTGATCCGGCAGGATGTAGCCCTCCGGACAACCGCCGTACTGCTTCACCCCCTCCCAGGAGTCCCGAAACCAGCTAAGCCAATAGGTGTTATTGAAGGCGATGAATTTAACCGGACCGTACTGGAAGCTATAGACGTTCCCCTTATACGGGGGCCGCCGGGCATCCGCCGGGGCCGGGCCGTTGGCCGGATTGACGAATTCCTGGCCGAACACCGCTTCGCTGCTGGCCTCGGCATAAGGCCAGTTGTCCATTTCCAGGCTCCCTGGGGAACCGCCGCTGAACTTTTTCAGCAGGGATTCGTGATTGCCGATGCCCACGTAAATCGGCCGCTCATGCCAGAAATCCCCCGCGGCCTCTTTCCAGGCATACAATTGGGTGCGGAAATCCTCCGGGCTGGTGGTGTAGCCGTTGGCCAGGTCCCCGGCCATGAGGGCCAGGGCGGCCCCCTTACGGTAGGCCAGGCGGAAGGCGTATTTCAGGGCTTCGAGATTAAGGCCCATGAAATCATTCTCGCCGCCCCCGACTCCCCCCCGGCTGTCCCCCAGGTAGGCAAAGGTGACGGACCCCGCCCCGGGCCGGGGCGCGGTGTGGATCGTGTACCACCGGGTCTGCCAATCAGCCAGGGCCACCCGGTAGCGGTAAGTTTTCTGCGGCTTCAGTCCCGTCACCGCGATCTCGTGCCGGCGGGTGGGCCCGGCGTCCGCAAATTCCCGGCCGTCACTCAGGCGCACCTTGCCCGCCACGGCTTCTCCGGTCGTAAACGCGATGACCAGCCGGCCATAGTCATCGCTCCGGACCAGGTTCACCCGGGGCCCCTCGATGATGGTGGGCTGCTTGGTGAAGACGTTGCCGGTTTTGCGGAATCGCACCAGGGTGTCATAGACCCCCAGTTGCCGGTCCGGCCCGGGCGTCGCCAGGGCCAGTGACACCCGCAGCGCCACCACCCCGCTATCGGTCCAGCCTTCGCTGTTGTGGGGCGCCTTCAGCAGATAAGCCAGGTCCAGGTGCCCTTTGCCGTGCTCGATGGCGGACTGTCTCCGCCAGCGCCGCATATCGTAATCGGTCTGCCTGGCCTCCATGGGATACGGCCCCACGTAAATGGTGCCGTAAATCTTCCCCGGATCCACGCGCGTCCCGTCCAGGAGGCTGGTGATGCCGCTCAGGTCCAGGAGCAAGCCCTGGCCATCCCCATCTTTGACCGCGGCATAGAGACTCTCGATATCAATGAGGTTGCTGGTGGTGCCTTTGACGGCTTGCAGGCCGGCCCTCGCCGGGTCCTTGACCGGCAAGGCTGCGGCCGCCGGCGCCCCCGGCGCCCCAAGATTGAGCCCCAGGGCCACCAGCGCCACCCCCAGCCAGCCCGCCAGCTTCCCGCTCAGACTTAGTTCCCCTCGCATGCTGCCTCCCCCCAAAGGGTCCCGGGCCGGGCCCCCGGCCCCACCCCGGTGGTTCAGACCGGCCCCGGAACCCAACTGCCGTTGGCAATGGTCACTTCCAGGCTTTCCACCTCAGATTATCAGATCGAGCCCCGCTTCGTATCACTTAACTATCTGAATATATTATACCAAGTTGCCTTCAAACAAGTAATTCTTTTCTAGGGGCACGGCGTGCCGTGCCCAAGCCTATGCTGAAGCCCGGGGCTGCATTGCTATTACTCGTATGACCGCCACTTGATATTATGGGTGAGCCGCCGGGGGTAACTGCCGGCGCCGAAGAACTCGGGAGGGAAATGCCTTTCTGGATAGGCGGAGGCGCCAACCGCCAGGGCCGGCCGGCAATACTCGGAAGCACCGCCTCCCTTAAACCGGGCCGCCTGGAGCCAATCGGGAAATCTGCTCGCAAAGGCTCAACATCTCGGCTGGGTCGGAACACCAGCTCAAGTCGGGCACATGGGAGCGGAAATAGAACTCATGGTCATCCGGTCCGGGCCCCAAAAACCGGACGGGGGCAATCTCATAAATTCCTTCCAGCAATCGATATTCCGAGATAATCGCCCCATAGCCGTTGTGAAACCGGATGGCGACCTGGTTGCCCCCCGGGTGGCTGCGGCGATGCCGGTAAGCAATGACGTGGTCCAAGGGCGCCAGGCACTGGGCCGGCGTCAGCCACTGGTCCAGCCGGTGGCCCGGGGCCGGCGGCGCCGCGCAGCGCGGAGTCTCTCCCGCGGTTATGACCTCACGGTGCAGGTTCTGGTTCAGCATGCGGTTTCCCTTTTTCAGGTTCCAGTTTGTTTGCAAGTTTATCGGCAGTAAATTAAAGAAAAGTTAAGCGACAATTATTTTTTGATTGCCTATCGGAAAAATTCGCCCCGGCCCAGTAGTGTCCGGCAACGCTTATGCATGGGAGGGGGCCTAGATTGACCCAAATAATGGAGCCCCCAGGCTTTAGCCGGGACCGGTGCAACTGAAGGGGCAACCGCCAAAACCCCCTCTCCCCTGCGAGGGGAGAGGGTTGGGGTGAGGGGTGGCTTCGCCGGTTGATCACCCCCCCCTCACCCTGCTCCCACCCCGGTCAGCCATGCCCATCTTGGGACGCCGGAGGATATTGTCGCCGCGACTACAGCTTTTCCCCCACGCCGTTCTTATCCTGTAAATAGCGGGTGACCGGGATAATTGATTTCACGAAATGCGTGGATGGCGGCAGCTTGTCTTAATCAGGAGGATTATGGGGGTCAGGAGACTTCTGGCGAGCAGCCTTAAGACCTGATGGTGCCTGATCTTTCCGGCGACATGGGGACTGAAGCGGTAATAGACCCGGATGAATTTCTCCCCGAGGGCATGGCGGGAAAGATATTGGTCCCGGAAGCCTTGCAGCAGAACCACTTCCTGGGCCTGGGGGGAGCCGTAAGCCGCGGTGGCGATAAAGCAACCGCCACTGTTCGAGTTGGAGGTGGATAATGAGTTGATGACCGTGAAAAATGTGTTGCTGAGCTTTTGCCCTAAGAATTGCACCGCAGTGGCGACGCCCAGGCTGATAAAGGCAATTAATAAGGCATACTCCACCGCGCTGGCGGCCTCTTCCTCCCGGGAAAACCTCTTCACCATGGATCTTACCGTTCGCACGGTTGTTCCCATCTCTTCAAGGGCATTTAAGCGTCAAGATTGAGTTAGCTTAGATTATACCAAAGTAAATACCTGAGATAAATCGGGGACTTCTCCAATTTGCGCCGGGGGATCCCCTAATTATTAACCGAAAAACCCTGATCGGTGGCGGGCGGCGGCGTTGGGCGGAGCCGGATCAGGGTCAAGCGAGGCGGTCCGGGCTATTTTGCTAAAACCGAGATTATGCGGCAGCTTTGGCCGCCACAGTCAAAAATGGATCTCCGGAAAAATCCCCGGAGCTTTGAGTCTCAGGATCACGGGCCCGCGCCGGCTCATGTGTAGTCCCCAAAATACTTCTCATCAATAAGGACTCCTTAATTCCCCCTCCCCTGGTGGGTGGGGGTTGGGGGGAGGGGGAATAAGGCAAGCCAATTGGGCCCCGGTCCAGTCGGCTAATGCCTATTTGGGATGCCGGATGATATTGTCGCCGGGACTACAGCTTTTCCCCGGCCCCGGTCTTATACTGTGAATAGCAAGTGATCCCGCCGGAGCGCCGCGCCGGCAACTCTCATCAGGAGGAGGAGCAGCATGGTGGATGACGTGGCCCTAAGCGATAGTTTGGTGGTGGTTTGGACCTCGGGGGACCGGGAAGTGGCCCGGAAAATGGTGTTCATGTACACCAAGAACAGCCGCCTCCAGAACTGGTGGGCGCGGGTGCGCCTGGTGGTTTGGGGCGCTTCGGCGCCTTTGCTCGCCGTGGACCGCGAACTCCAGGCGGAACTGGATGATCTCAAGGCCGCCGGGGTGGAACTCCTGGCCTGCAAGGCCTGCGCCGACCTCTACGGCGTGACCGGTCAGCTCCAGGCCCTGGGGGTGGACGTCATTTTCATGGGCAAGCCCTTGACCGAAATGCTAAAATCGGGCTGGACCTGCCTGACTTTTTAATCCCGGTCCGCGGCCTTGAGCCGGTGCGATAAGCAAACCCGTGCCGGGTCCCGGCTAAGCCATACATCAATACCTGGGCTTTTCCCCTCCCCCTTGAGGGGGGAGGGTTAGGGTGGGGGTGATGACCCGAGGATTACCTTCCCTTTTTTCCTCCATCACTCCCTTCCCGCCAGCGCCAGGGGCAATTGCCGGTCATATATTTAGGGAAGTTATGGGCGGGACCATAGACAGGCCCCGCTTGCCATAAAACTATCTTGAAAGGACGAGTTATGGATATCCATCAGATCACCTACCGGGAAAAGTTGGCCCAGCACCTGATCAAGCACCTCACCAAGCGGCGGCTGGCCGCAAGCTACGCCCCCACCGCGGCCCAGGCCCGGGATGAAATCCTGGGCATGATTCCGGCCGGGGCCACCGTCAGCCGGGGCGGCTCCATGTCCGTGGTGGAGATGGGGCTCTGGGAGGCCCTGACCCGCAAACCCGGGATCGAGGTCATTGACCCCTTCCTCCCCGGACTGGACCCGGAGGTGGCCATGGAGCGCCGGCGCCAGTCATTGCTGGCCGATTTTTTTATCACCGGCACCAATGCCATCACCCTGGACGGCAAACTGGTGAACCTGGACGGCCTGGGCAACCGGGTGGCGGGCATGTGTTTCGGCCCCAAGCAGGTTATCCTGGTGGTGGGCCTCAACAAGGTGGCCCCGGACCTGGAGACCGCCATGGCCCGGGTGAAACACCACGCCGCGCCCATCAACTGCATCCGTCTCAATCGGGCCACTCCCTGCGTCGAAACCGGGCTCTGTTCCGACTGCCGCAGCCCGGCCCGCATCTGCTACATGTGGTCCATCATCGAAGGCCACATGCTCGAGAACCGCATTCACGTAAAACTGGTGGGCGAGGACCTGGGGTACTGATCTTTCCCGGGCGCCACCCCGCTCCCGCCAGGTACGATGCTCCCGTGACCCTCCGGCGGTCATAGGGAGCCCCACCGGCAACCATGCCCCCCTGCGCCCTGCGGGGCCGGGCCCTCCCGGCCCCGTGGTCATGTGCGCCCCGGCGGGCCAAACCCCACCTGCTGCCGGCGACCCGGTGCGACCCGCGGCTGGCTTGGTCATAGGGGCTTACAGCCAGGCTCACTCCCCCCCAAGGCCCAAACCCTCGGCGCCGAATCTAATTTTTTCACCCGCTTACCCATGGAGATTAAGCGGCTGGTAGTTTAAGCTTGACAGACAGGATGGTTGGGAATAAATAAAAGCGATGTTTTCTCGACATGTTTAAACAGGAATAAGGATGATAAGCATTTTCGCTTCCGCAAGTTATCTGGTTAGCAATTATTAAATTATTAATCAAAAATCGACTAAGGTTTAATAAATGATTGGCAACATTTCAATCCTCCTATTTTCATCTCTTTTTATATTCATAATAACATTCTATATTTATAAGAAATGGCCTGACCTCGATGTAATAGATTTATATATCATATTCATATTATTTCATTTTGGTCTTTATCCTTTTGTCAGGGGATTATATTTTGGTAAAGATGTAATTTTTGATTTTCGTCACAGCAACCCATTGGCTATAGGGTTAGTATTTGCTCAAGTCTTAATAATAATAGCGATTATTAGATGGATTTCGTTATATTTTTCGCCATCATTTGCTAATAATTTAAAGATTAATTCACTTATAGATAAATGGAGTTGTGTAAATAAATATATTTTACTTTCCTTATATGTATGGTTAATATTATTTCAGATAATTAGTTACTATAAATATGGAGTAAAAACCTACATAGTGGATAGTGATTTTGCGAGAATCGGCAAAGAACTGCCCTATTGGTTTACGTCCATGCGTACCATCTATAATCAGGTTGCGTTTTTAGTTTTTATTGGTTTATTTGCAAACCTCTTGAGATCAAAAAAGTATCACCGATATTTTTGGTTTATCTTAATTATTATTTTTGTACCGTTTGTAACCATTTATGGACGCAGATTTTTCCTCGATATGGTTGCAGCCTCAGGTATATTTTGGTTTGTCTATCGCCAAGAAGATATATTCAAATTAAAATTTTTGAAGGTTTGCTTATTATTACTTTTAACTTTTCTAATATTTAGCAATCTTTTTCAAGCATATCGGCCGATTTTTCAAAAAGTAGGTAAAGTTAATTGGGATAAATTGGAAAATCCTTTATCTGCCGCATTAAATTTTGAAGCTACTATCCATAATCTTGAGGCCAGACCGGGAACCTGGGAATTTAGCTTCCTGGTATTTAATCACCAACTCAATAAACCCGGCATGACCACCCATGGAAAAATAAACTGGGAAGGATTTAAGAGCGCAATCCCCAGGTATTTTTGGCCTGATAAACATTTTGTTCTCATTGACCAAATTTTATCTAAGTTATATGGCGTCAATCCTAAAAGTATCGATATCGGGAAAAACTTATTTGGAGTTTGCCAAGTAGATTTCGGTTCTTTTTCTCTCATTATTGTGCCGTCAATCATTTTATTAATAATTATTTTATTGGGATTTTTGGTTAAGATTAGTAATAATTATCCTATCTTCTTATGGCTATTTTCCGGAAATATTCTTTTCTTTCTTATTAATGTTGAAGAAAACGGGAATGAAATATTTTTTATGTTAAGAAATATAGCAATAATCATGATATTATTCGGATTCTATGCCATGGGGGATAAAATATTTCGGGCTTATCTGCATAAGCCAAGGGAGAACTGATCACCCCAAGCAACCTGTTTAGTTCATTCCGGACCACTATGCTTTATTCCTGATTTTTTAACGCTCTATGTGCCCTAGGAACGATTTATGCCTGATTTAAGTTACAAAAATAAACGCCTATTCAGACGGTTCGAAAATATCATTTTTGGAACCATCAATACCCTTCTGTCTCAATTCGCCGCCAAAACAAGATTTTCTCGGGTAATATTTGATTTTTTCGGGCGAGTTCTCCCCATTCCAACTACATTGGTAAGAGGAGTCCCGATAAAAATCATCATTCCCCTGAACCAAATCGGCATCTTTAACACATTTAAAAATTGGGAAGAGAGAGAACCTGAAGTTTTGGATTGGATCGATGGTTTTGAGAAAGATTGTACCTTTTTTGATGTTGGAGCATCTTTTGGGACTGAGACTTTATATGCGGCCTTAAAACCCAACGGACCTCAGAAAATCGTCGCATTTGACCTGGATTTAGCATGTGCATTTAATCTGGCCTACAATCTTAGCTTAAATGGAGTTACTAATGTTGACCAATATTATTTAGCTTTATCAAATAAATTGAAGCTAATGCCTTATTCTGAGCCAATACAATATTACTGTGTTAAAGAAAGAAAAAAATATGATTTTGTGTCGTACAACACCTTGGCAATTTCCATGGACCAATTTATCAATATGACTAATATATGGCCGGATTATATAAAAATTGATGTTGATGGAGCAGAACAAGACTTAGTCTTTGGCATGGCAGAAACCGTCCGGAATCCCAAATTAAAATCCGTGGCTATTGAAGTGAGCGATAAGTCAGAACCGGCCATCACCAATTTCTTTGCAAAAGCCGGTTTTAAGATTGCCGTCGAACGCCGGCTTGAAGGCGAACCAGAGACCGTCTTTAAAAATCTCATTTTTACCAGATTATAATTCTTTAAATTCCGCTTCTTCTTAAAAGTTCCCGGCCCACCGCCAAACCCCTCGGCGCCGCCTCCCCATCTTGACGCCCCCCAAAAGGAACGAGTTTCGCCTAAACTACGCGCCTAAAACCTTGCCGCCGCCTGACTTCCCCCAGCATCATCTTTTAATAAAAAAAGTCATAATTAGTAAAAATGAGTTTACAACAGTTAAATTTTGTGCAATAAATTGACGAAACTACCATAATTCTTATAACGTCTTAATATTATTCATTATTATTTTTGGGGGGTGAATCATGGAAGAACCGCGAGCGGCTCACCGTAGGGTAAGGCTTAAGTGGACCTTTCTGTTGCTCGGCTTGTGTCTTCTGGGAGGTCTCCTCGTCTCTGGTGTGGCCTTGGCCTCCGAGAAGAGCGAGCTTTATCTGGCTCGGGGAAACAAGCTGTACCTGGAAGGCAAGTATACCCAAGCCCGGGATCAGTTGGCCCAGGCGGACAAACTGGACCCTAACAATCCCGAAATCCTGTCATTACTGGGCACTACTGAACTGCAACTCAAGGATTACCAGGCGGCCAAAGAGGCTTTTACCAAGACCGTGGCCCTGGCCCCTAACTATCCCCGGGGGAAGCTCTATCTGGGGGTGACCAACTACTTCCTGGGGAATTATAAGGAAGCCGAGCGTTTGATCAAAGAGGCCAAGGCCCTGGCTCCGGAGGATGGCTTGCCGGACTATTATCTGGGTCTGGTAAAGGCATACGAGGGACATCCCAAAGATGCTTTAACCTTCCTGGAATCCGGCATGAACCTGTCCCCCCAATTCGCCTTGGGCTTCAAAGGCTACATAGAGGCCGTCAAATCTTCTCGTGCTGAGCCCCGGCCGTTTTCCATCTCCTTCACCACCGGCCTGGAATATGACGATAACGTCAAGGTGCTGCCGGACAATACTACGGTGCAAGGAATTGGTCCCGGCGGCATGCGTACCGGGCAGTATAAAGGCCATAAGGCGGACTGGCGCACTCCCCTGATTCTCAATGCCAATTACGAACCCCTGCGCGTCGACAATTGGACTGCGGGGATCCGTTATTACAGCTATGCCGGGCTCAATTACTACCTGAGCGCCTTTAACGTCGTGGATCAGTTCGGTGAGCTCTATGTCAAATACCAGCTCAACCGCCTGACCATCAACCCCTTTTACAGCTTCGATTATACCTGGGTGGGGGGCGATCCCTTCTCCATGTTTAACAGCGTCGGCATGCGCTTCACCCTGGCTGAAACCAGCAATCTCACCGGCGACCTGGTGTATATGTACCAGAATCGCGATTTTAAGTACTATGGCTCGCAAACCTCCAACGCCCCCGGCGGCAATGCTTACAACCGCACCGGCTACATGAACCAGGTGGGCCTGTTCCAGACCCTGACGGGCAAACCCGGCTCCGTGCGCGCCGGTTTCATCTGGCAGCGGGAGTTGACCGATGGGATTAATTGGACCGCCAACTGGTACCGGGCTAGCATTGAAGGTTATCTCCGCTTGCCCTGGAAGATCATAGCCTACAGTTACTTTGAATATGCCAAGACCCTGTGCAGCAACCGGGATAGCGTTGCGGGTATCTACCGGAACGATGATTACTACCAGGTCATCGTCCAGTTGCGCCGCCCGGTGACTTCATGGATGACCGTGATCGCCGGCTTTAACCACATCAGCAATCCTTCCAATATCCAGGATTACCAGTATAACCGGAACATCTACCAGCTCCTGGTGACGTTCTCTTATTGATAACCCTGGCAACCTTGAAGAGGGGATACAACCATGCTAACGAGTCGTAAAAGCCTTTGGTGGTGGCTGACCCTGGTCGGTTGCTTGGTGAGCTTCTGCGCGGCAAGTCTGACCGCCTCGGCCCAGGCGCGGCAACCCGCCGCCGAACTCATTGCCCTGATGGGCAAAGCCGAAATCAAATCCCCCGGGGAAACCCAATTCCGTCCGGCCAAATTGCAGGATAAATTATATCCTCACGATCAAATCCGCACCTTGGCCAACTCCCGGGCCAAACTCTTCTTTCAGGATGAATCCATCCTGATTCTCAGCGACAATACTACCCTGGATATCGCCAACTTCCAGATGACTCCCCAGGGTAAGCGTCAGTCAGCCCTGATGAAGCTGATGGGCGGCGCCGTGCGCTTCATTGTGCAAAGGGTCGAGGCCGGCGTAACTCCCAACTTTGAGATCCAGGGCAAAACCGCCGTCATGGGCGTTCGCGGCACCGACGGAGTTTATGAATCCCGCAGTCCGGACCAGGTCGTCTTTTTAGGCGGGGCCGGCTTCATCGTTATCCGCAATCTCACCACGGGCCAGACCCTTACCATTACCCCCAATCATTGGGCCCTGGCGACTCCTGGACAACCGTTGCGCACCGGTGTCGTCACCCCCTTGATGCGGCAGCAGCTCGTACCGTATTTCCGGTTGAGCCAGAGTTTCGTTCCCAACGGGGTGTCCTCCCCCCCACCGCCGCCACCGGCTTTGCTGGCCCTCTTGCGACGGGGAGGCATCCCCTTTCTCGGCGCACCGCAGTACTCCAATTCCAACCAGGGGCGCGACACCTTTAGCCCATTTGCCCAAGGCAACGGCGGGGGTGCAGCAGTCCCCCTGTCGGCCATGCACCAGCCACTCATCACGCATTAGGGATGATAAGATGGCGCCAACGGACTTGGAGGAGCACATCCTGATAGTTGTCAAGCCACCGGAGGGCTTTAGGAAAGGCGTACGAGCACCCGTTAAGGCAGAGGCCGAGACCGGGATGGACGCAGGTTTTTTGGCTGGGCCAGACTCCCAGTCCACTTGTGAACCCACCCGGCGGCCATTTTAGCCGGTTGTCTGACTCAACAGCCCACTAAAAAAGCCCTGGTGCGGTCTCGCACCAGGGCTTTTATCTATCTTTAAACCATCCACAACCACAATCAGGGTACTGGTTGGCCGCTTCCCTTCGCCTCTAAAAAGCCTGGAGGCGGCATCCGGATTCGAACCGGAGAATAACGGTTTTGCAGACCG